>JBARBX010000680.1:0-13189 GCA_049793535.1 Steroidobacteraceae bacterium
GGGGGTGGTCTTCGGCGACCTGGGCACCAGTCCGCTGTATTCCCTGCAGACCGTGGTGCAGGCCACCGGCGGACGGTTCACGCCGGATACCGCGCTCGGCATTCTCTCCTTGGTGGTGTGGACCTTGATCGTCACCATATCTATCAAGTACTGCGTGTTCGTCATGCGTGCCGACAACAGCGGTGAGGGCGGCATTCTGGCGTTGATGTCCCTCGTCGGCGCGAATTCCTTCAAGCCAGGATTCAAGGTATTGACCGCGATGGGTTTGCTGGGCGCCGCACTGATTTACGGCGACGGCGTCATTACGCCCGCCATTTCGGTGTTGAGCGCGATCGAGGGTGTCAACGTGGTGACACCGGCGTTCAAACCCTTCGTCATGCCGATGGCAGTGGCCATTCTTCTGGGCCTGTTCGCGGCGCAACGCTTCGGTACCGAAAGAATCGGCCGCGCCTTCGGACCGGTGATGCTGCTCTGGTTCATCGTCATCGCGGCGCTCGGGCTGGCGGCGATCGCGCATCATCCCGGGGTCGTCGTCGCGCTCGATCCTCGTTATGCGATTCGCTTCATGGTGCACGCGCGAGGCGAGGGGCTCTTGGTGCTGGGCGGCGTGTTTCTCTGCATCACTGGGGGTGAAGCGCTGTATGCGGATATGGGCCATTTCGGCAAGGGTCCCATTCGCCGTTCCTGGTACGGCGTCGTGCTGCCGTCCCTGCTGTTGAGTTACGCCGGGCAGACTGCCTTCTTGATCGACAAGGGAACCGTCAAGGGCAATCCCTTCTTTCAGATGGCGCCCTCGTGGTCGATCTATCCGCTGGTCGTGCTGGCGACGCTTGCCACCGTCATCGCGAGCCAAGCCATCGTGACGGGTTCATTTTCCATGACGCGGCAGGCGATGCAGCTCGGCTGGCTGCCCGGTGTCGCGATCCGTCAGACTTCGGACCGAATCTACGGCCAGATCTACGTTCCCGTGGTCAATTGGTTGCTGATGACCGCCACCATCGCGACGACGATCGCGTTCGGCAGCTCGGATCGGCTCGCCGGCGCGTACGGTACCGCGGTGTCGACCACGATGTTGCTGACCACCGTCCTCTTGTTTCGGGCCATGCGCGACGTATGGCACTGGTCCTTCGCCGTCGCCGCCGCGGTCGCGGGTATCTTTCTCATCGTGGATGGGGGCTTCTTCGTTGCCAATCTCTTGAAGATAGCCGACGGTGGCTGGCTGCCCTTGAGCTTCGCGGTCGTATTGTTCGTCGTCATGATTACATGGCGATCCGGCACCGACGCGATACGCGCGGCGCGGACGCAGCCGCCGCAAGCCGTGGAGCGCTTTTTGTCCGATCTTAAGAACGGCTTGATTCCCAGGGTGGAAGGCACCACGGTTTACCTGACGAGAAGCACTCAGAAGGTGCCGCGCCTCATCATCGATAGTGCGCACTTCACCGGAGTTCTGCCTCGGAACGCCGTCGCGCTCAGCGTGTTCTTCGAAAACACGCCGCGCATTGCCGGTCCGTCCTGCACCGTCGTCGACAGTGTCGGCGAGGGGTTGTGGCATTTGGTGGCGCGGTTCGGTTTCATCGAGATTCCGGATCTGCGGCAGGCACTGCTGCATGCGCGCGGTCTCGATGCCCCAATCGACTTCGACAAGGCGCTGTTCGTCGGCACCCGGGATCTCATCGTGCCCAAGCGGGAAGGAGCCTGCCTGCGGGGCTGGCGCCTCGTGCTGTTCGCGTTTCTCTATCGAAATGCGGTCAAGGTGGTCGACCGGTTCAATCTGGCTCCCGAAAATGTGATCGAGATTGCCAGGCAAATTGAGATCTAGCCTGCGGGCTTGCGCCATCCTGGTCGTGAAAGAGCGGACCGGACTGGCGAAATACCGGACTCTCGGCGACGCGTTCTGTCAGTTCCTGAAGCACGCGCAATAGACCGAACACCAGGCCGAGGACTGATATCAACAGCGCCAAGGCGATGATGAGAACATGCATACCCCCGCTCTCCTTTGCACCAAGAGTCGGTCAATTCTGCTATGGAGGGCCCGCTAAGCGGTGTAGGAAAAAACCGGATATTGCTGTCAGACTGATTGTTGGCCTGAGTCGATGGGCGGCAGTATGCGGCCTTGTGCATCGCCAAAACCGATGCGCACCGCGCCCGGGCGTTCGCACCAGGCGCGCAAGACAACGCTATCACCGTCCTCCAGGAATTTGCGAAATTCGCCGCCGCCGATCGGAACCGGCCGGCTGCCGCCCGCGCTCAATTCCAACAGGGAGCCGGCCTCCGCCGGGGTGGGGCCCGACTGAGTGCCGGTCCCGAACAAATCGCCCGCGCGCAAATTGCAGCCGTTGCTGGTGTGGTGCGCGACGAGCTGCGCCATCGTCCAGTAGGCATGGCAGTAGCTGGTCAACGAGAGGCGCTGCGCCGGCTGGTTGCGTTCGCGCATGGCCGCGCTTTGAATCAGCGCTTCGAGCCGGATATCGAAGGCCCCGGCGTCGCGGTTCATGCGAGAGTCCAGATACGGCAGGGGCGAGGGGGAGCTTTGCGGCCGCGCGTGCGCGACGCGAAACGGCGCCAGCGCCTGCAGCGTGACGATCCAAGGTGAAATCGTGGTTGCGAAGTTCTTCGCCAGGAAGGGGCCCAGCGGTTGGTATTCCCAGGCTTGCAAATCGCGCGCCGACCAATCATTGAGCAGGCACAGGCCGAAGACATGGGCCTCCGCGTCGGCGACGCAGATCGGCATCCCCGGCGGATTGCCGCTGCCGATGAAGACGCCGAGTTCGAGTTCATAGTCGAGGCGCATGGAGGGGCCGACGACGGGCTGCGCCGCGCCGGGCGGCAGACGCTGCCCGAGGGGCCTGTGGAAGGTCTGTCCCGATACGCCGATGGAGGAACTGCGGCCGTGGTAGCCGATCGGAATCCATTCATAGTTGGACAGCAGCGGATTGTCAGGCCGCATCAGACGGCCGACCGAGGTGGCGTGATGGATCGAGGTGTAGAAATCGGTGTAGTCGCCGATTTGCGCAGGCACTGAGTATTCCGCATCGGCCTGCGGTACCAGGCAGCCCTGCAGCGCCGCTTGCAGCGGCGATCCTTGCAGCAGGCCCTCGAAGAGAGCGCGCCGCACGGCGCTCAAGGTCTCCGGCCCGAGCTGCATCAGCGAGTTGAGCGACGACTGCGCCGCGGCGCGAACTCCCTGCGCGGCCTGAGGCTCGAACAAGCCGAGCCCGGCAAGCGCGGCAAGATCGACGATCTGATCCCCGATGGCAACGCCGCCTCGAAATTCAGCCGCCGACCCCAGGCGACGGAACATCGCGAAGGGCAGATTTTGCACGGGAAAATCGCCGTCGATCCGGTTGGCCGAAGCGAGCCAACTGCGTGCCCGGGGATCGTTCGTCTCGTCAGTGAAGGCGGAGCCGGTCACGGACGAGTCGGGTCGAACCGCTTCTTGAGATCGAGCCAGTGGGACAGGTAGTCGGCTTGCAGCGGCGGTGTTCCGTTGAGTGCCCTGCGTGTCGGCTTGATGACCCGCCTCGTCTCGAACATGAATGCCATGGTGTCGGCGACATGCACCGGCACGCTGGTGTCCGCGGCCACGCCTTTCTCAAAGGTCGCCGCATCCGGACCGTGTCCGCTCATGCAGTTGTGCAAGGAAGCACCGCCCGGCGCGAAGCCGATGCTCTTGGCATCGTAAACGCCGCAAATCAGACCCATGAACTCGCTTGCCACATTGCGATGAAACCACGGCGGCCTGAAGGTGTCCTGCATCGTCAGCCAGCGCGGCGGGAAGATCACGAAATCGACGTTGCCCGTTCCCGGCGTCTCGCTCGGCGAGTGCAGGACCGAGAAGATCGACGGGTCGGGATGATCGTAGGAGATCGAGCCCATGGCGTTGAAGCGGCGCAAATCGTACTTGTAGGGCGCACAGTTGCCATGCCAGGCCACCACGTCCAGCGGTGAATGATCCATGCGCGCGACCCAAAGGCGGCTCGAGAATTTAGCGATCAGTTCGCCTGCCGCATCGAGGTCTTCGTAGCGCGCGCACGGGGTCTGGAAATCCCGCGCATTGGCGAGCCCATTGGAGCCGATGGGTCCGAGTTCGGGCAGCCGGAACGGGCTGCCGAAATTCTCGCAAACATAACCGCGCACCGGGCCTTCGGGAAGGTCGACGCGGAATCGCAGGCCGCGCGGGATGACGGCGATTTCCTGCGGCTCGATGCGCAGCCGGCCGAGCTCCGTGTCGAGCCCCAGCGCGCCCTGCTGCGGCACGATGAGCATTTCGCCATCTGCGCTGTAGAAGAATCGCTCCCGCATCGGCCGATTCGCCGCGTACATATGAATCGCGCACCCGGCGTGGCTTTCCGGAGATCCGTTCCCGGCCATGGGCAGAAGACCCTCGAGGAAATCCGTGGGGGTGCCGGGCAGCGGCAGGGGATCCCATCGCAGTTGGTTCGGCGAGACCGGCTCATCGTCGCAAGCCTCATCGAATCCGGCGTGCGCCAGTCGCTGGAACGGCCGATGCAGCACTGAGGGGCGAATGCGATAGAGCCAGGATCGGCGGTTTCCAGGCCGCGGGGCGGTGAATGCCGTCCCCGAGAATTGCTCGGCGTACAGGCCATAGGGGCAGCGCTGCGGCGAATTGCGCCCCAGCGGCAGTGCCCCGGGCAGCGCTTCGGTGGCAAATTCATTGCCGAAGCCGCTCTGGTATCGGGGCTCATCGGCCTGCATTGGTCGATCCACGCCCAGAGCCTATCAGAAACCCGGGCGGCCATGGCAGGTGAGGCAAACTCCAGGCCCCTGTTATATTGCACGTCCATTCGCGAACGGGACACCTATGGTCGAGACCGGTCAATTGGGTCGTGCCACGCCGGCGACGCACGACCTGAAGGGTCGGATCGCGGCCTTCATGCGCGCGGCGTCCACCGAAATTACGCCGTCGGAGGAGGATCGGCTGCCTGAACTCGCCGCCGTCCTTGCCAAAGGCACCGCGGTCTATGTGGCGCACACGCCGAACGCGGGATTCGCCGACGTGATCCGCGCCGCGCTCGCGGCACAGCGCGCGGGGTTTCTGGCCACACCGCACATCGCCGTCCGGCGTGTTCCGGACCGGCAGGCGCTGAAGACGGGGCTTGCGCAATTGCGCGACGGTGGGGTCGACCACATTTTGCTGATCGCGGGCGACGCACCGCGGCCGCTGGGAGAATTCTCCTGCACCCTGGATGTTCTCGAATCCCGAATCCTGCAGGAGTCCGGCATCGTCCAGATCGGCGTCGCCGGACATCCGGAAGGGCACAACGCGGTCGATGCGGACCGTCTTTGGGAGGCGCTCGAGGCCAAGCAAGCATGGGCCGCCCGTCTCGGCCAGCGCATGCACATCGTGACTCAATTCGGGCTCGATGGCGGCGCCTTCAAGCGCTGGGAGCGCGAACTCATGCACCGGCGGATTCGCCTGCCGGTGCGTTTGGGGATCGCCGGCCCGGCGCCTCTGCCTAAACTCGCGCATTTCGCGATCCAATGCGGCATAGGCGCATCGATGCGCGTGCTGATGCGCAGCCTGAGTGCCGCCGGCCGCTCCGCGGATGTCGCGGTCACTCCGGATCAACACCTGTTGGCGCATTTGACGACCACGGCCTCGGCCCAAGTCGTCGCGCCGCATTTCTTCGCATTCGGCGGTGCGCTGGAGACGGCTCGCTGGATGCGGAAGATCGCCGCCGGAGCCTTCGACATCGATGCGGCGGCCCGGCATTTTCGCCTGTACGACTGATGGGTGTCGGCGCGGACCGCGAGGGGCTCACGCTGGGTCGGTCGGGTTCTGTGCGTGCGGGCTGAGAAAATTGAGCAGCGGACGTCCGCTGCTGGCGTTCTCGGCGACCACCTTGAGTGCGACCAGTGTGGGAGTTGCGAGGATGATGCCTGCGACCCCCCAGAATAGACCGCCAAACCACAACGCCAGGAACACCAGCATGGGATTCAATTGCAGCCGCCGGCCGACGAGCAGAGGCTGTACGAACTGCCCCTCGACGGTGGCCAGAGCGAGGTAGCTGCCTGCGACCGCGACGGCATGACCCAGTCCATCGAACGACACGATTGCCACCAACGTCAAGACGATCAGCGTGGTTGTCGAACCCAGGTAGGGAATGAAGTTGAGCACCCCGGCCATCGTGCCCCACAGCCAGGGGTTCGGCATGCCGCACCACATCATGGCGACCGCCGTGGCAAGACCCAACCCAACGTTGATCAACGCGGTGGTGACGTAGAAGCGGCCGACTTCGCGCCGCACCTTTTCGATCACCAGGATCATGTGGGCGGATTTCAAGTCGCCGGCGAACGCCGAGGTCATTCGCGCGAGCATGGGCGGACCGCCCGAGAGCAGGAACAGGGTGAGAATGACGACGGTGACGCTGCTGAGCAGCGGACCGCGCGTGGCATCGAACAGCATGGCCGGCGCGCTTTCCTCGGGGGCGGTGACCGCCGGCACCGGTGCCACGCGAATAGCGCTGCCGATGTTGCCGGCGGAATTGCGCAGCTCGTCGATCCGTCCCATGACTTGCTCGACCGGACGAATCTTTCTCTCGATGAGCCGCACGGTGTGCGGCGCGGCGGCGAACCACTGTTGTGCGGGCGCCGACAGATAGTCGACCAGGGAGGCGAAGATTGCGAGAGTCGATATCAGCAGAACGGCGGCGCTGATGCTGCGCGGAACGCGCCAGCCATGCAGGGCTTCGACGGGGCCCGAGAGAACCAGCGCAAGCAGCAGCGCCAACGCGATGGGGATGAAGGCGACGTGCGCGAAGTACAGCAGCAGACCGACCGCGCTTGCCACCAACACTCTCATCGTAGTCCCGCCCTCATTTCGCGCTGCTCATGGTTTTGAGCAGCCTGTAAGTGAATTCGACGCTTTCATCGAAGGCGCGGATCCCCACCCGCTCGACGCGCCCAGGGGCGCGATTTTCGTCGACGTCCGCCCACACTCCGCTGATGTCGTAGCTCGGCATGCCTGCGTTGCGGGTTTGCCGGTCGTCGCTGAATCCCGTGGCCATGGTGGGAATGATGGGCACGCCGGGCCACATCGAGTGCACCAGCAGGGCCACCTTTTTCAGCAGCTGCTGCGTGGGCGGCGATTCCGGGCTCACGATCGGCGGCGCATCCAGGGTCACACGCACGGCGGAATCGGCGACCGTGGCAGTGAGCAGGGTCTGTACATTCTCCGCCGAGTCTCCGGGAAGCATCCGGCACTGGATGGTCGCGCGCGCACGCTGCGGGAGGGCATTCTCGGCGTGGCCGCCGGAAATCAGCGTCGCGACGCAGGTGGTGCGTAGCTGGGCGTTGAGGCGCACGTTCTGACTCAGCCGCTCCGCCGCAGCGAGGTCGGGCGGCGACTGCGCGACGGCATGCATGTCCGCCGCAGTCGGACCCTTCTCCAGCGCGGAAAACGCATCGAAGCTCGCGCGAGTGGTGGCGGTGAGGGTCACTGGAAACTTGAATGCCTCCAGGCGGCCCAAGGCCGCCGCCAGCCGGTAGATCGCGTTGTCCGGGCCGGGAAGCGAGCCATGTCCGCCCGGACTCGTGGTTTCGAGCGTGAAGGTCACATAGGTCTTCTCGCTGGTTCCCACTTCGAAGAACTGGCGCTCGCCGTTCTTCGTGTCGCCGCCGCCGCCATCGAGGTTGACCACCATGGCCGCGTCGATCAGCTCGCGATGCTGCTTGAGAAGCAAGGCGGGCCCGTTGGAGTCGCCGCCGGCTTCTTCGTCGGCGGTGAACGCGACGATGAGATCGTGGTCCGGAACGAACTTCTCCCGCTTCAATCGAATCAAGGATTCAACGAGCGCTGCGTCCCCATCCTTCATGTCGATGGTGCCGCGACCGTAGAACCAGCCATCCTGTTCGGTCAGCTTGAAAGGGTCGACCGACCAATCCTCGGGCCGCGCCTCCACCACATCCAGATGCCCGAGGAACAAGACCGCGCCGCTCGGGTGCTTGCCGTGGTAGCGGACCACGACGTTTCCCTTGGTCGGATGATCGGGCGGCGCGAGGAACACCACGTCATTTGGGGGAAAGCCCGCGCTCAACAGCCAACCCTGAATGGCCTTCGCGGTCTTCGTGGAACCGAATGCATGCGTGGTGTTGATTTCCACCAATCCCTTCAACATGTCGCGCGCCAACTGTTGGTCCGCCGGCGGCGGAAGAGGGGGCGACGGCGTCGCCCAGACGGCCGTGGTAACGGCCAATCCCACGCCAGCAACCCATCCTCGCATTGAATTCTCCCTCTTCTTGCAGTTCAGTGGCAGCATAGCTGAACGGAGGGAAAATCCAATGCGGTCGGTGGCGAAGCGGGTGTCCGGCGGGCCATGAGCAACAGCAGACTCGAAGCGTTCAGCGACGGCGTCATTGCCATCATCATCACCATCATGGTGCTGGAACTCAAGGTGCCGCACGGCGATACGCTGGGTGCGCTCGTGCCCCTGATTCCCAATTTCTTGAGCTATGTTCTGAGCTTCATCTACGTGGGTATCTATTGGAACAACCACCACCACATGTTGCACACCTGCGAGGTGGTGACGGGCCGGATCCTGTGGGCCAATCTGCACCTGCTGTTCTGGCTCTCGTTGTTTCCGATTACCACGGCTTGGATCGGGGAGAGCCACTCGGCCGCGGCGCCCTCCGCACTCTATGGATTGGTGTTGCTGATGGCGGCCATCGCGTATTGGATACTTCAGCAGACGATCATCGCCTCGCAGGGCCCGGACTCTCTGTTGAAGAAGGCGGTGGGCGGGGATTGGAAGGGCAAGGTATCGCCGCTCATGTACTTGATCGGCATCGGTGCCGCGTTTTTCTCGCCCCGGCTGGCCCAGTGCCTGTACCTGCTGGTGGCGCTGTTATGGCTGGTGCCGGACCGCCGCATCGAGCGAGTGCTGATTCGCGAATGACGCGGAATGACGAGGCCAACGACGCGGTGAATGACCAGGGCCAACGACGCGGCCATGGATGCGTTTCCGCCGGCGTTACCGCAGCCGGTCGAGCGCCTGCTTCAGGCCTTGCGCGTCGTTGGGCTGCACCCGCTGCACGATGTTGCCATGGGAATCCGCCACGATGAGAGTGGGCACCTCATTCACGCGAAATTCCCGGAACAACCTGCCCGAGGCATCGAGCGTCAGGGGGATCGTAACTTTGTAGTCCTTACGATACCGGCGCAGATCCTCACGCTTTGCCCAAAGCCCTGACGCAACCCCTAACCAGCGTACCCGCCCGTCGCCGGCCAGCGCGCTCACTTGCTGCCGCACCCTGCGGCAGCTTTCCGAAACCGCCGGGCGAGTCGTCGCCAGATAAGACTCGCACCATGGGGAGAGAAACATGAATACGGTCGGGCGCTGTGCGCCCGGTTCCCGGAATGGAAATGACCGCCCCTCGAGCAGGGAGACTGACTGCCCCGGAAGTTGATCGCCCACACTGAAGTGCCGCACCTCGATCGATGGGTGGGCAGCGTCAATGCCGCCCTTTCCCGCATCCTTGCCCGGTGACCTTGCCGCGAGCAGGGCGGCGTCCAGTCGCGCATCGGCCAGGTGCCCCACGTATTGAATACGGCCGTCCCGGCCGATGACGATGTGCTGGGGGGTGACCCGCAAATTGAACGCGGCGCCCACGTGACCGTCTTCGTCGAAGACGATCGGCATGGTGATGCCGAGTTGGCGTTGATAGCGGCGTATTGCGTCGAGCGAGTCATTGAAGCCGACGTCGATCGCAATCACGGCAAGGTCCGGCCCCGCATTCTCGAAGGCATGTTCGAAGTGAGGCATCTGCTGGCGGCAAGGCACGCACCAGGTGGCCCAGAACTTCAGGTACACGGCCTTCTTGCCGTAGAGACCACCGAGATCGATCGTCTCGCCGTCGATCGTCTTCAACTCGAGCCTGGGTGCAGGCATTCCGATCAGAGCCTGCCCCGCGGTTTCCGCCAATTGCTGGCCTGAGGTCTCCGCCCGCGCCGCCGCAGCCCATGCAAGCGAACCCAGCAGCGCCACAATGGACGCCACGAGACTTGCCTTTGAATGGAGCGCGCTCACCGCGCAGCGGGGTCGGCGACATTGCGCGACGCCGGCTTTGCCTTGTCCTTCACCATGAACACCAGAATCTTGGCCGGCGCGATGCGCGAGGCATTCGCCGACACTTGGTGTATGTCGTCGGGCCCTTCGTAGAAGCTCTGACCCGGCCGCAGCGTCACCGGCGCGCCGCCCCTGAGTTGCATGGTGATCTCTCCTTCGAGGACGTAAACGAACACCTGCGCATCGTGGCGGTGCGGTAGCGAGGCACCCCCGGGCAGATAGGTGACGGTGATCATCAATACTTCCTTGCCGGGAACGCCGATCAGGTCCCGGGTCATCAAATCAGTCACCGCTGCAGCGGCGGTCGGCGCAGGGCCGATCGCGCCCGCCACCACGGGGCACAGCATGACCACTGGGCACAGCATGAGTGCCGCCACGAGCATTGAAATGTACGGTCCTGACCTACGGGTTGTACTCATGTGCCCCACTCTTGGTTTACCGCAAGGCGCCAAACACTTTGGAGATGATTGCGCTGCCGGCTGCGGCCGGATTTTGCCTGATCGCACGCTCTTCCTCGCCGATCATGAGATACAAACCGCTCAACGCCTTGTCGGTGACGTATTGGTCGATGTTCGCCGCGTCGCCCTTGATCAAACCGATCTTGGCTCCTTGCCCGGCAATCTGATCGTATTTCTTTGCCAACCCCACCCGATCGGTTGCCTGCTTGACGATGGGCAGAAACTTCGCCGCCAGGGGTCCTTCCGTCCTGGCCTTGAAGAACTCAGTTACCGATTCATCGCCGCCCGTGAGAATCTTCTTGGCGTCATCCAAAGACATTGTCTTGACCGCATTTACCAGCAACTCCTTGGCTTGCGGTACCGCCTGTTCGGCTGCCGTGTTCATGGCAACGATGAGGTCGTCGGCATCCTTGCCGCGCCCCATCATGCGCATCACCTTGGCGGCCTCATCGAGCGCCGGTGGCAGCGGAATCTTGACCTTGGGATTGTCGAGAAATCCGCCCGGAACGCCGAGTTTGCCGATCGCCGAAGCGGCTCCTTTATTGAGCGCTCCTTTGATACCCCGAGCCGCGTCCTGATTCGTCAGATCGGCAAGGCTCAACGCGAGCGCGGATCCCACCAGTAGGCAGCCTATGAACCCTGTCAGCGTCGATCGCATATCCATAGCCGCCCCCTCACTTGTTAAGCGCTCCGAACTGTGACGCATGTCGTCGCGATGCTGCGCTGCCGCCAATGATTTTGCGCCCAATTGGGACCTACACCCAAGTTCCGTAAACCTCGATTTGGCTAAGGTAGCTCCACGGTACCGAGTGGCTGGCCAGCATATGTCTACTCACATAATAGTCGCACGTTCCCGCTTGCCGGCGCTGCTGGTCGTGCTGCTGGCAATCTTCGCTCAGAGTCCCGCTCGATCGACGCCCCTCGCTCCGCGCGCCGACACGATTCTGGTCGTCAAGCACGAGCGCAAGCTCTATCTAATGCATGACAACACTCCGCTGCGTAGCTATCGCATTGCACTCGGCTTGAGTCCGACAGGCGCCAAGGAGCACGAGTGGGACTTCCGCACGCCCGAAGGCAGCTACGTCATCGACTTTCGCCGGGAGCACAGCCACTACTTCAAGGCGCTGCATATTTCTTACCCCAGCGCTGCGGACTTGAAGCGCTCCTCCGCGCTGCACCGGCCGGCTGGCGGAAATATCTTCATCCATGGAGAGCCCAATCGGCCCACCAAGCCGGTCTCCTATTACAAGACGCGCGACTGGACCAACGGCTGCATAGCCCTATCCGATGAGGACTTGCAAGAGCTATGGAATCTGACCGTGGGCCAGACGCGCGTCGAGATCGTTCCCTGAGCGGCGCCCCCCTTTAAACAACCCCTTTCGCGCGCAGCGATGCATAGTGGGCGCCCAAATCCGCCAGCACCTGCCCCGCCCAGGGGCCGGCCAGGACTCGAGACAGGTCGAGCACGGTGACATGCGAAAGAGCGCCGCTCATAGCGGCAAAGTTAGCACGATCGAAAGGCCCACCGGCCTTCAGGATTATGCGATGCTTCCGCTTTTCGAGGGTCAAAGGCTGGAACATGGGCGTAGGAAGCTTTCATTGGGACGATCCGCTGCTGCTCGATCAGCAGTTGACGGAAGAAGAGAAAATGCTGCGAGATGCCGCGCGCGACTACTCGCAAGGGCGCCTGGCGCCCCGCATCGTCGACGCCTTCCGCCGCGAGCACACCGATCCGGCAATCTTCAAGGAGATGGGCGAGCTTGGATTGCTGGGCGCGACCATTCCCGAGGAATTCGGCGGGGGCGGTCTCAACTACGTGAGCTACGGACTCATCGCGCGCGAGGTTGAGCGTGTCGACTCGGGATATCGATCCATGATGAGCGTGCAATCCTCGCTGGTGATGCTGCCGATTGAGCGCTTTGGCACCACCGCTCAGAAGCACAAGTACCTGCCCCGGCTGGCGTGCGGCGAATCGATCGGCTGCTTCGGCTTGACCGAGCCCGATCATGGCTCGGATCCGGGGAGCATGGTGACGCGGGCGCGCGCCGCCGCGGGCGGCTACCGTTTGTCGGGCGCCAAGACTTGGATATCCAACAGCCCCATCGCCGACCTATTCATCGTGTGGGCGAAGACCGACGACGGAATCATTCGCGGCTTTATTCTCGAAAAGGGCTGGAAAGGACTGGCGGCGCCGGTCATTCACGGCAAGGTGGGATTGCGCGCCTCCACCACCGGGCAAGTGCTCATGGATGAGGTGTTCGTGCCGGAGGAGAATGTGCTGCCGGGCGTCACCGGCCTCCGAGGTCCGTTCACCTGCCTGGACTCGGCGCGTTACGGCATCGCCTGGGGCGCGCTCGGCGCCGCGGAAAGCTGCTGGCACACCGCGCGGCAGTACGTGCTGGATCGCAAGCAATTCGGGCGCCCGCTGGCCGCGAACCAACTGGTTCAAAAGAAGCTGGTCGACATGCAGACGGAGATCTCGCTCGCGCTACAAGGGTGTCTGCGGCTCGGCCGCATGAAGGACCAGGGCATCGCCTCGGTCGAAATCACCTCCATGCTCAAGCGCAATTCCTGCGGCAAGGCGCTCGATGTGGCGCGGGCCGCTCGCGACATGCTGGGCGGTAACGGCATTTCCGATGAGTTCGG
>JBARBX010000681.1:0-3602 GCA_049793535.1 Steroidobacteraceae bacterium
CGATAGTGCGCCCCGTCTTCAGATTGCGCACCCGAACGCGGTTGAAAGCCTGTCCCTTGCCGGGCTTGACCATTTCATTCTCGACGATCGCATACGGATCGCCGTCGATCAGGATCTTGAGACCGGACTTGAATTCGTTCGTGCTGTAGTTCGCCATCGAAGGCCTCGGACTTTGGAGGGCGCGTATGATAGCCGCAACCTCCGGCCTTAGCCAATTCCCGGCGAATTTCGCCGGATCCGCCGAGGCCGCGCCGCGCTTGAAGCCAAGTCCGGGACCTGTGAGGGGTTGACGCCGGTCCCAGATTCGACGATTTCGCGGTGTTACACTGCGTTTCCGCTTTTGAGAGGGTTTGAGCCGTGACCGAACAAGGGGCCGTTCCAATGATCGTCATGACGAGGTCACAGGACCACGTCGAGGCGATCAACAGCACGCTGCGCAAGGCCGGCCATCCGGTCCATTGCACCTGGCTGCCGGACGCCCGCGACCTCGGAGATGCCCTTACACAATTGAACCCGGAAATGCTGGTGGCCTTCATCGAGGAGCTCGGCATCGATTTGGCCTCGCTGATGAAGGTCAAGCAGCAGAGTGCGCCTGGAATGCCGGTGTTGATCATCCGCGAGCATGTCGATGAGGCTGCGATCGCCGAGGCGATGCGCCTGGGCGCGCAGGACGTGGTGACTCTGGCCAATCGCAGCCGCCTGCAATCGGTCGCGACGCGGGAGCTACGCGCGTACCGACTGGAGCGCGCCCTTTCCACCACGCTGTCCTCGGCGCGCGAGTATCGCGAACAGCTGCAGAACTTTCTCGAAGGGTCGGCCGACGCCATCACTCACGTGCAGGAAGGCATCATCGTGGATGCCAATCGCGCGTGGCTCGAGCTGTTCGGCTATTCGGGTGACGATGCACTCACCGGCACTCCGCTCATGGATCTATTCGAACAGGAAACCCATGCGGCGCTCAAGGGCGCGCTGGTAGCCTGCTTGCAGGGGAAGTGGTCGGGCCACGGGCTCAAGGTACAGGCGCTGCTGTCGGACGGCTCCAGCCTGGCTCTCGAATTGCTGCTCACCAAGGCCGACTACGAGAACGAACCCGCCATTCGCATTGCGATATCCGCGACGCACAAGAAAGGCCACGATCTCGAAGTACAGCTTGCCGAGGCCGTGAAGAACGACGCCTCGACCCGGTATCTACAGCAGCGCTACTTGGTAGCCGCCGTGCGCGAGCGCTGCGCACTCGGCATGAAGGGCGGCGTGCGCCAATTTGCCCACATCAAGCCCGATCGTTTTCTCGAAATCCAGAACTCCATCGGCGTATTGGCGAGCGAGGATTTCATGGCGCAGCTCGCCGAGCTGATGCGCCCGCAGCTCACTCCCAGCGATCTGTGCGGCCGATTCGGCGGCAACGGCTTGCTGGTCTTGCTGGAGCGCGGCACCGCCCGCGACGTCGAGACATGGGCAGAGAATGTCGTGAAGCGTGTGAACGAGCATGTGTTCGCCATCGAGGACAAGACCCTGTCGGCCACGGTGACCGTGGGTCTAGGCCTGTTGCCGGCGGCGAACCCCGAGGCCGGGGCAGCCAGCCCGGACGTGGGGGCGGCGATCGCCGATGCGATCAGCGCCACGCGCCGCGGCAGGGAACTCGGCGGCAACCAGATGTACGTCGTGGACAAGTCCGACACCGACACGCGCGTGCAGGCCTACGACAAGATTTGGGTCAAGCACATCAAGAGCGCGCTGATGGAGAATCGCTTCCGGCTGGTACAGCAGCCGATCGCCAGCCTGCTCGGCGAGGACAAGGGCATGTTCGACGTGCTGGTGCGCATGCTGGACGAACAGGGCACGGAAGTGCTGCCCGCGGAATTCATCGCGGCCGCCGAGCGCAACGATTTGATGAAGAACATCGACCGCTGGGTGATCGGCGCCTCGATGTCGTTCGCCGCCAACCGCAAGGCCTCCTGCATCTTCGTGCGCGTCTCGAAGGACACGGTGCTCGACAAGAGCCTGATCACGTGGCTTGAAACCCAGTTGAAATCGCTCAAGATCGAAGCGAAGCGCATCTGCATCCAGGTGACCGAAGACCTGGCGAATCAATACGTGCGGCAGACCAAGGAGCTGGCGGCGAACCTGCGCAAACTCGGATTTCGGTTTGCGCTGGAGCATTTCGGCACCGGCCGCGATCCATTGAAGCTGCTGGCCGACCTCGAGATGAATTTCATCAAGGTCGACGGCTCGCTCATGCAGGGATTGTCGACCAACCAGATCCAGCAACAGCGTGTGAAGGGCCTGGTCGAAGCCGCCAAGCGCAAGGGCATCGAAACGGTGGCCGAGCGCGTCGAGGACGCCAACACCATGGCCGTGCTGTGGCAGCTCGGCATCGAATTCATCCAGGGGTACTTCGTGAATGCGCCCGAGGATGTGACCATGTCGGGCGACCGCCGCTGAATCGGGCGACCGGCGCTGAATCCGACCGTCGATACGCGCCGCTTCAGCCCGGCGCCACCTCGAGCCGGTCGATCTGTTTGTAGGCGCGCGAGAATCGCTGACGGCGCTGGCCCTTCTTGTCCTGGAACTGCCGGAGCTCCTCGAATTTCAACTTCATCGGCGCGCTGTTGCCGCTGTAGATCGTGAGTACCTCGCCGGGCTGAATCACCGCCATGGCAACCAGGTACTCATCGCGGTCCGCGGATTTCTTGCCCGGTATGCCGAAGAGATTCTGGCCCTTGCCGGCGGCCAACTCCTCGATTTGCGCCGTGGGCAGAGCCAGCACTTCGCCGTCATTGTTGACGAAAACCGCCATTCCGGTATTTTGCGCCAGCGGTTGCGCCGGCAAAACCCGCGCATTCTCCGGCACTTTGAGTATGGACTTGCCCTTCTTGTTGCGCGCGTACAGTTCGCGCAATTTGACCGCAAATCCGTAGCCGGCGTCGCTCGCCAGCAGCCACAGGTCGTCCGGTTCGCCGATCAGCACCGCCGCAAAGGTCGCGCCGTCCGGTGGATCCACCGTGCCGGACAAGGGTTCGCCGTAGCCGCGCGCCGCGGGAAGCTGATGCGCGTCCAGACTGTAGGCCCGCCCGGTCGAATCGATGAACACCGCCTGCTGCAGGTTCTTGCCCTTGGCGGCCGCCTGGAACTCATCGCCGCCCTTGTAGCTTAGGGCGCGCGCATCGATGTCGTGGCCCTTGGCGGCGCGCACCCAGCCTAGGCGCGACAACACCACCGTGGCCGGTTCGCTCGAGATCAAGTCCACTTCGGCAATGGCCTGCGCGGCCTCGCGTTCCACCAATTTGGTGCGGCGCGCATCGCCGTATTCTTCGGCGTCCTCCAGCAATTCCTCGCGCACCAGCTTGGCGAGCCGCGCCTTGCTTTTCAAGATGCGGTCGATTTCATCGCGCTCCTCCGCGAGCTTCTTCTGCTCCTCGCGGATTTTCATCTCCTCGAGCTTCGCGAGCCGGCGCAGTTTGGTCTCCAGAATCTCCTCGGCCTGTTCGTCCGAGAGCTTGAAGCGTTTGATCAACGCCGGCTTCGGCTCCTCGACCGTGCGCACGATGCGGATCACCTCATCGAGATTCAGGTACGCGATCAGCAAGCCGTCCAGGATATGC
>JBARBX010000682.1:0-2515 GCA_049793535.1 Steroidobacteraceae bacterium
TTCATGAACCGTGCGGCGGGCCCGATCTTTTGCTTGATGAGCACCAGCGTTTGCGGGGCTTTGGCGAACCAATCTTGCGCCGGTGCCCACATGAGGTCGACGATGCCTGCCATCGCGCCCAGCGCCAGCACCAGGATCAGGGCGGCGCTTAGACTTCGGGGAAAACCATGTTTGTGCAGAGCTTCGACGGGTCCTGAAAGCACGAGCGCAAACAACAATGCCAGGGCGACCGGAATAAACGCTGCGTGAGCCTCAAAGAGCAACACGCCGAGCGCCCCCAATATAATGACTTTTCCGCCGGTGATTGGCCCTGCAAGTGCGACCAAGTCCCGCTATCCCAATTAGCGGCAGTGCTCGTCGCGATCACCGCATTCATGCCATGAATTTTCGTGATAGTACCGATGGTGATCACGATCGTAGTAGCCTTCGCGTGGCCCAACGACGCAGCCCATAACAAGGCCGATCAGTCCTAAAAGGAACGTACTCGTAGCGATACGCGTTAATTTCTTCATGGTCAGTCCTACTCAGTGGTTCAATTACAACTCATGCCAGTCATCTTCCATAGGATGCTAACCACCCGATGCGGATTGGTCGGTGCGCTGGCGCGCTTAGACTTTAGGCGTACCGCCCTGAGTTGACGAAACTTCACCCGCGGCGTGTCGGATCCGTGAGTCAGACGATAATGTAATTATTTTCAATAACTTATCGTGCGGCGTGCATTGCAATTGACGCCTTTCGGCGCAGTCGAGGGGCAGCGGGGTCAAACGAAATGGCACGTATTGCCGTCCGGATAAGGAAGTTTATACTGCATATCTCATATACTTCATACGACAAAGTAACTGAGCACGTGAGCGCATCGGTCGGGTTCCAGCAATAACCCGCCAATTGAAGGCGGCGCGTGTGTTTGGCGAGAGTTGATGGCGGCGATGGCAGTGAAAAATCTAATATCCACGACGCGATGCGCGTCATGTCATTACGGGGAGTTTAGCAATATGAACGCGGCTCAGATAAGCACACCCATCCAACAGGCTGGGTTTAAAAACCGTTGGGCGCAGTTGGTCATGGGAATCATCTGCATGGCGATGGTGGCCAACCTGCAATATGGCTGGACGCTCTTCGTCAATCCGATGCACGATAAGTTCGGATGGACCAAGGCAGCCATCCAGGTCGCCTTCTCCATTTTCGTGCTCTGCGAAACTTGGCTGGTTCCGGTCGAAGGCTGGTTGATGGACAAATTCGGCCCTCGCCCGGTGGTGTTGGTCGGTGGCATTCTGGCGGGGCTCTCCTGGATTCTGAATTCCTATGCGTCCTCGTTGGGCATGCTGTATTTTGCCGCGGTGATCGGCGGAATCGGGGCCGGCGCCGTGTACGGAACCTGCGTGGGCAATGCGCTCAAGTGGTTCCCGGACAAGCGCGGCCTTGCCGCCGGGCTGACCGCCGCAGGATTCGGCGCCGGTGCCGCGCTGACGGTGATTCCCATCGCGAACATGGTGAAGACGGGCACTTACGACCAGGCATTCTTCACCTTCGGGCTGATCCAGGGCATCGTGGTCTTCGTGGTGTCGCTGTTCCTGATTCGGCCGCCCGTTACCGCCATTGTCGCTGCAATCAAGGGCGCGGTGAATCCCATGGCCCGGCGCAATATCGGTCCGGGCGAAATGCTCAAGACCCCGGTATTCTGGACGCTCTACGTATTGATGATTTTGGTCGCATCCGGCGGCTTGATGGCGGCGGCCGAGATCGGTCCGCTTGCCAAGGATTACGGCGTGGCGACCACCCCGGTCACGGTTCTTTGGTCCACACTGCCGCTGCTCACGATGGCGCTGTCGATCGATTCGCTCGTGAATGGCTTCACTCGGCCTCTCACCGGCTGGATTTCGGACCATCTCGGCCGCGAGAACACGATGGTGCTGATGTTTGCCGTCGAAGGGTTGGCCATCTGGGGCTTGATGGCCTTCGGTCATAGCGCCGCGGGCTTCTTGATCTTCGCCCCGATGATCTTCCTCGGCTACGGCGAAATCTTTTCGCTGTTCCCGGCGACGAGCGGCGATACCTTCGGCCCGAAGTACGCTGCGACCAACAATGGCCTGCTGTACACCGCGAAGGGAACGTCTTCGTTGCTCATTCCTCTGGCCAACGTGTTGAAGGCGTCGGCCGGCAGTTGGGTGCCGGTACTGTGGATCGCGGGAGCGTTGCCGATTGTCGCTGCCGTGATGACGAAATTGGTGCTTGCGCCGATGCGCCGCAAGATGCTGGACAAACTGGTGGCCGACCCGGCGGACAAAGACGTACAGGCGCAGACGCAGACGACTTAGCGAGGCAGACAAGAGCGCGATGGCGCGATAAATTGGGCCATCGAGAATGGGGCGGTCTACCGCCCCATTTTTTTCGGACAGCAGCGACCTGCTTCGATTCCTCAGTAGAGGAGCACCGCTTCGCGCTCGTTGCGCCAACGAGCCTCGTCGTGAGCGGTCAGCGCCTCCAGGTCGGCCGGCGTCGCCGCCGGGTTGTCCAC
>JBARBX010000683.1:0-2010 GCA_049793535.1 Steroidobacteraceae bacterium
GGATGGGCCCGCCCATCCTTCCAAACCAGGTCGAAACTCGCGACCGGCACGTCGTGAATCTTGCCGCGATTGTGGTTGAGCCGCGTGGCCTCGAGCCAGTTGCCCTCCGGGTCGACCATGCGCCACCACAGAAGATTGTCGACCGCCGTTCCCCACAATACGGCCTTCTTGCCGCCGGCATTCATGGCGATGTTGCCGCCCACGCAGGAGGCGTCCGCCGACGTTGGGTCGACTGCAAACACCAAGCCGGCGCGTTCCGCCGCTTCCGTCACCCGCTTGGTGACCACGCCCGTCGCGGCGAGGATGGTGGGAGCCTCGATCGATGTGCCCGGCAATGACATCGTCTCCACCGGCCCCAGAGAGTCGAGTTTCTCGGTGTTGATGACCGCGGACCAGGGCGTCAGCGGCACGACGCCGCCGGTGTAGCCGGTGCCGCCGCCGCGCGGAATGACGGTGAGTCCCAATTCGATGCAATCGCGCACCAGAGCGGCGGTTTCCGCCTCGGTGTCCGGCGCCAATACCAAGAACGGCAGCTCGACGCGCCAGTCGGTGGCGTCGGTGACATGCGCGACCCTCGAGAATGCGTCGAAGCGGATATTGTCCTCGCGAGTGTGCCGGAGGAACAGCCGCCGCGCGCGCTTGCGCATTTGCTCGAGTTGCGCGAATCGGCGCTCGAACTGCAGCACCGCATCGCCGGCGGCGCGCAGCAATTGACCGACTTTGGCGTCGCGAACCGGATCGGCGGTGTCGCGACGCTGCTCCATCTCGTGCAGCCGATGATGCAGTGCCTCGATCAGTTGCCGCCGGCGTTTCGGGTTGTCGAGAAGATCGTCTTGCAAGTACGGGTTGCGGTCGACGACCCAGATATCGCCGAGCACCTCGTACAGCATGCGCGCCGAACGGCCGGTGCGGCGCAGGGCGCGCAGCTCGTCGAGCACCCCCCAGGCGGTTTCACCGAGCAGGCGAATGACGATTTCGCGGTCGGCCAGGGAGGTGTAGTTGTAGGGGATTTCCCGCAATCGCGGCTGCGGTTCTCTCTCCAAATCTGCTGCGGCATTCATGGCTGCCCGATTTTACGCATTAAATCGGCCCGGATGTGCGACTCAAGTCGTGCCGGCCTCGGTCGTTACACGGACAATGCCGGACACTATGACCCCGCTGACGATGAATTCCACCGATGCATTGAATGACTGCGGGTTCGTCCATGGCCTGTTGGAGAAGTGTCTGGCCAACGATGAACTGAGCGTGCCGCTGTTGCCGGAAGTCGCGGTTCGAGTCGCGCGCACCGGAGCTGCGGACTCGAGCAACGCCCGGCAGTTGGCGGACATCATCAACGCGGATCCCGCGCTCACCATGTACGTGCTGCGCATCGCCGGGTCGGCGGCCAAGCGGCCCGCATCGCCGATCGTATCGCTGCCGCAGGCGATTGCATGGCTGGGATTCGACGAAGTGGCCAGCATCGCCTTCGCTTTGGCGCTGCAGGGCAAGCTGCTCGACGTCAAGGGCCAGCAGCACAAGGCGCGACGGCTGTGGCGTCACTCCCTGGCAAGCGCGCTGTGGTCGCGGCAACTGGCGCACATGGTGGCCCGAGAGACCGGCATGTGCTACCTGTGCGGGTTGTTGCACAACATCGGCAAGGTGGTCACCTTGGGCGCGGTGCATGAACTCGCGCAACGCGCCGGCAAGAAATTGACCGGCGACGACTACGATCGGCTGATAGAGACCTTTCATCGCCACATCGGCGCCCGCGTCGTCACCGCCTGGGCGTTGCCGGCGCCGGTACTGACGGTGACCGCTCAGTGGGAGGCCTACGCTTCGGCCGGCGCGGCCCGTTTCGAGAGCAACGTCGTCCATGTGGCGCATTCGCTGGCGCACTTCACCCTGCGCGAAAACACGCAGCTTGCCCGGGATCTCCTGGTCACGGACGCCGCGTACCTGGACCTTGGGCTGACGGCGGCCGACGGCGAAACTCTGTTCGCTTCCGCCGCGGATATCAGCGCCGAATTGGAC
>JBARBX010000684.1:0-1708 GCA_049793535.1 Steroidobacteraceae bacterium
GTCCCACCCCGGCCGCTCTCGGCGCCGGGGCGATCAGCAACGCCGCGTACGTCAAGAACAACTACAACACGGCGGACACCAGGGGCGGCCGCGCCGCGCTCAAGCTCGAGCTCGGCGATCACTGGACCGTGACTCCCACTCTCATGGGCCAGTCTCTCTCCAGCGAGGGTTTCTTCGGCTTTGACCCCGGCGTGGGCAATCTCGAGGTCACGCATTTCGGTCCCGAATATTCCGACGACACCTTCACCCAGTCGGCGCTGACGGTCGAGGGCAAGTACAGCGATTTCGACATCACCTACGCGGGCGCGTTCATGAAGCGCACCACGCACTCGATTGCCGACTACAGCGATTACTCGGAGTTCTACGATCGCGTCTACGGCTCGGGCGCCTACTGGACCGGTGCCGATGGCAAGCCGATCATGCCGCAGGAATTGGTGGTCACGAAGGGCTACTTCGAAAAGTGGAGCAACGAAATACGCGTGGACACGCCGCAGGACAAGCCGCTGCGGGCCACGTTCGGCGTGTTCGCCCAGCGCCAGCTGCACGATATTTGGGAGCAGTACGTCATGCCGGGCTACGGTTTCACCAACCCGACCGGCTACCTGGGTTCTGCGACTCCAAACCCCGACGGCTTCAACCAGGCGCTCTCGATCCCGTCGCTCGCGAACACCATCTGGCTTACCGACGAGCAGCGCGTCGACCACGACCAGGCGGTTTTTGCGCAGGCGACCTGGGACATCACCTCGCAATGGTCTGTGAACGGTGGCCTGCGGTACTACACCTATGACAACTCGCTCTTGGGATTCTACGGTTACTCCAGCGCGTACTCCCCGAGTGGCTCGGGCATGTCGAAATGCTTCGCTCCGGCCTCGACACCCTATGCGCCCTGTACCGACCTCGACAATCGGCAGACCAGCAGCGGCAACGTTCCGCGGCTGAACCTGACCTACAAGTTCGATCCCGACAAGATGATCTACGCCACCTACTCCGAGGGCTTCCGGCCCGGCGGCGTCAACCGCACCGCCCAGGTGGGAATCGGACCCTATGAGGCCGATTACCTCAAAAACTACGAAATCGGCTGGAAAACGCAGTGGTTCGACCATCGCCTGCGTTGGAACGGCGCGATCTTCGACGAGGAATGGAAGAACTTCCAGTTCTCCTTCCTTGGGCTCAACAGCGTGACCATCATCGTGAACGGCGGCAACGCGCGCATCCGAGGTATGGAGAACGAGCTCGAGTGGGTGGCCACCAACAACCTGACACTCACCACCAGCTTCACGTTCCTGGATCCGCGGCTGACCCAGAACTACTGCGGCGCGCAGGGCGTGACGAATTGCCCGAATCAGGTGACGCCGGAGGCCTTCGGACCGAATTTCATCGGACCGCAGGCGCCGGCCGGCACCAACCTGCCCATCACCCCGAAGTTCAAGGGCAACATGATCGCCCGATACAACTTCGACCCGGTGGCGGGCTGGAAGCCATTCGGCCAGGCGGCTTTTGTCTACCAGACGCAGAGCGCCCCGACGTTGCGCGTGGATGAGACGAACCTGATGGGTATGCAGCCGGCGTACGGTCTGCTCGATCTGACCGCGGGTGCCACCGTCAGCAATATGACGGTGCAGTTCGTGGTGACCAACGCGACCAATCGCCTGGCGCAATTGTCGCGCTTTGCGCAGACGGTTCCGGCGGTCGACAACCAGATCTACGT
>JBARBX010000685.1:0-3229 GCA_049793535.1 Steroidobacteraceae bacterium
GCACATCGCTGGCGGCGCCGTGATCCGTATGATTCTCGAGGAAAAACGGCAAGTAGACCAGCTGCGGCCGCTCCACCTCCAAGATCGCCCGGAGTCGCAGCGGCAGCATAGAATCGATGCTCAGCCGCCCGTCCTCCGCGTCGAGAAAGGTGATGCTTTTCACTCCGAGAACATCACCGGCACAGCGGGCTTCCTGTTTTCTCGTTTCCACCAGTTCCCGTTGTTTGCGGCTCCGCTCGGGCTCCGTCAGCCCCACAAACGCTGCGCTGCCGTGGCGGCCGTCCGTCAGAAAGACGACGAACACTTCCGCGCCCGCCTGCACGTGTCTCGCGATGGTGCCGCCGCAGCCCAGCACTTCGTCGTCCATGTGCGGCGCCAGCACTGCGATCTTGCCGGCCTTCGGCCGGCATACAACTGGGCGTTGGTTGTGAATCACTGCGGCGCGCATGAGCGCGCGAAGACTCTGCATTCGTCTCGGCGCGAGCATCCTGACCAAGAGCTTAATGAGCAGCTGCTTCACGGGCCGACCTCTGTCTTTTGGTAGAAGCAGAACGTGTGCCGATTGGGCGTGTTCGTGAGACAGCGCCATGAGCCGAAAGCCGGGAAGGAGCGTTTCGCGAACCTCGACAGACTGCGGACCTCGGAGAGCGGCGCGGGGTCCCTTCCCGGCATGTCATTCCAGCCGATGAGAAGTTCTCCCGCACCCGTCAGGCAAAGATGGCACTGGGAAATGGCGGCGTCGCAGTCGGCTGCGGAGTTGAGACCCCAACCATAGACACCATTGAGAATGATCAGGTCGAAGTAGCCACTAGGAAAGTACCGTCCAAGTTCCTCCACGCGCCCGACCACATGCTGCCGTGCGCCGAATCGGCGTTGCGTCGTCTGCGGATCTATCGTCCAATAGTCGTGCTTCGCGAAGTATCGGTGCTGATAGTGAGCCGTGTACGAATCGCAGCCGACGAATAGCACAGTCTCGATGCTTGGATCGGCGCGGAAGTGGGCAAAGATGACTTGCTCGAGGATTCTCCTGTCCTCCGTCAACATTGGGGCGGCCATACCCAACCGATTGCGCATGAAACCGTATACGCGGCCGCGGGCAACGCGGAATGCAAAGCCGCGCTCGGTGAATAAGCGGAGGAACGTGGTCCATCTACCCATGTGTCGCCAACGGCCTGGTTGGATGTCGAGTCATGCGCCGCAGAATTGCCGACAGGACGCCCTTGCGCGCTTCGGTGAGCGGCGCGAGCACGGCGACGATCGAGATCGTGCCGACATAAATTATCGCGATCGACCACCACCGGCCGTGCCCGCTCCTGGTCATGGCTGCGAACAGAACGAGCAGCGGTGCGTGATAGAGGTAAAGCGAGAAGCTGTGCCGGGCGCCCAGCCTGAGCCATTTCTCCGCCGCTAAGATGGGACGGGAAAACTTCGACCCGATGACTTGAAATCCGGTGATGTTCATAAATATCAAAACGGAAAACAAACACTTGGCACCCAGCTGCGGGTTGATGTAGCCGTCCAAGGGATCGGCGGTGGGCAACAGCCGGTCGATCGCCAGTTTGGCGTGCGCCGCGTAGTAGATTCTGATGCCGACGAGCGAGCCGATCCACAGCCACCAGCCGAACGCTCGGCCGAGCTCCCTGCGGCTGAGTCTGTAGGCGAGGACACCGAGCAGCCACAAGGGGAGGAGTGCGGCGATCTTCGGTCCCGCAATGACCAGGATCGCAAGCGCAGCGAGCCACCGCGCCCGCGCAGACAGGTAATAAACCGCGGCAAAGAAGGCATAGTAGAAGGCCTCGTAACTCAGCGACCAAAATGGTGTGTTCGAGCCGGGAAAAATGCTGAGAAACCACACCTGGTTCATGAACAGAGCGGACAGGCCGTAGCCATACGGGGAATCCCCGCGCAGCGGCACCGTGTCGGCACCGAACTCATGCCGGACCACGTAGTCGATTGCCGCCGTGAGGGCCAACGCAGGCAGTGCGACGGACCACAATCGGGAGAGCCGGCCTATGACATAGTCCCCGAGGGTGCCGTGCTTGGCATCCGCTGTGTATGCAATGACGTAACCCGATAGGACGAAGAATGCCATCACGGCGTCATCGCCGAAAATCCCAAGGTGACTGAAAAACAAGTTCCCGGTGATTTCTTTGTCGGTGCTGTGAGCAAGGAACACGGCGAGCGCCGCCGCAGTTCTGAACCCATCAAGATACAGCGATGTGGTCTTGGTCATCATCACGCCGGACATCCGGGTCTTCGCGAGTCACGCAATGACTCTCTGCCCTCATCTCCTCTTCATCACGATCAGGAAATGGTCCCCGATTCCGCGCACCAGCGGCCAGGCAGAGACAAGCCGGTCGAGACGCCACAGCCGCTCATACCACACCGGATGCCGCTCGTGAACCCACGTCAAATAAGGGGGAGGCGCAAATATGCAGAGGCCTCGGAAGTGCTCGAGCGTGAAGTTCTGCGCAAATGCCCTGTAGAACTCCCTCGGCCCGTAATAGCGCGTCCAGATCCTATGGTTGTTCATGCCGATGGGTACCATGTGACGGGCCAATCTGATCGTCGCCCTCGCCCATCGACCACACCGTGCATAGTGAGCGATTTCCCATGGGCAGATGCGGCCGATCACGGTGAACACCAACGCGCCGCGGGGCTTCACCAGCCGTGCGCACTCGCGCGACACTTCGCCCAGGTCGGGTACGCAGTTTAGCGGACCGAGGTTCGAATAGACGCCGTCGTACTGTCCGGCCTCATCCAAGCGGCACAGTTCGTGCGCACCCAGGGCAATCGACCTGATACGATCCGCCACGCACGCACGTTCGGCGCGGTCGCGGGTCCGCTGCACCATGAGCGGCGACCAGTCAGCCGCCGTGACGTAGTGCCCGAGATTGGCCATGCGCACGGCGTCGAGACCGGTGCCGCAACCCAGGTCGATGAGCCGGCCGCTCTTGGGAAATTCGATGTCCAGCGACTGCCACATTTCGCGCCGCATGTCCTGTATCTGCGCATTGTTGCCGCGCGGGCCGTCGTAGTCGGCGGCGACACTGTCGAAGGCTTCCTGGGTATCGCGCAATTGTGGCACGTGTACGACCGTAACCGTACCGACATGGTACTAACCATGTTAGTACCTCGAGAACGGTGAATTGTTACCTGATCTATTCTCCGATCCGTTTGGCGAACGGTCTTCGCCATTGTCGACCAAGCGCCTACAGCTGCTCGGCGC
>JBARBX010000686.1:0-1831 GCA_049793535.1 Steroidobacteraceae bacterium
GCCGTGATGACCGCCGGCGACGTCTTGGCGCGTCTCGGCGGCAACTCGAATGGCCGGGGGGTGGGTCTGCGTGGGGGCACCTTCCGGGTGGAGAGCGATGCATCGGCGGTTCACATCACCCTGAACCAAGTGCGCTGGACCGAGGATCTGGTGGTGAGCGGAAATATCGACAAGGCCGCCGCGCGGACCGGCATGGTGCGCGCCCGGCTGCAATTGGACCCGGGCGATGCTCGAGGCGGCGAGCTTCGGGTCGAATGGCGGGAAGGAGTTGCAAATTCGGCTGCCGCCATTCGCGGCACCCTGGGCGGCGCCGCGGTGCTCGCGCGAACTCCCGCACCCTGATCCAGCTTGCCATCGGGGTCGCCTCATTTTCCGTGCAATAACATACGGTAGCATTTGTCGGTAATTACAGCGGGCGATGGCTGGCTCTATGAACACCGGCTCCTGATCGTCCACGAGCGGCTTCTGCGCTCAATGATTGCGGTCGCTCGGCGCCAACATGAGACACAGCTTGCGCAACAGATCGACCAGGCGGTGGAGCCCGGCTTGATGATGCGTTGGTAAGATCTTGTAAGTCACAGCGTAGCGCCGCAACGCCGCAACGCGGAATCATCAATTGAATCAACCAGTTATTGCGAGAACCGTAAGCCAAGTCGCATCCCGGCCGCTCGAGCCCATCCCCGCAGATAGACTCAGGATTATCCCCTAACGGCCGTTAAGCTCCTGGAGCCCGAACTTCGGGCGCAGATCAGCCGGGAATCGAATGACTCTGAGCGTAAGACAGAAACTCATGCTGCTCGTCGCGCTGGCCGTTGTCGGAATCGCGGTGGTAATGCTCATTTCGCAGGTTGAAATGAAACGGCTATACACGTCCGCGTCCTATGCCAAAGATCATACCGTGCCCGCCATCAACCTGCTCGATGGGGTAACCAGCCTGGTAGAGTCGGAACGCGCGAATTTCTGGCAGAGTCTAGCGCAGACCGACGCGACGCAAGTGGCGGCGTTCCTGGGCGACATTCACGACGCGCGACCGAACATTGCAGCGGCCTTCACTCAATACGAGACTCTGCTATCGGACGATAAGGACCGCGCCCTCCTGGCGGATGATCGCTCAGCCTCTAAAGCGTATGACGATCTGATCGACAAGGCGCTCGCACTGGCGAGCCAGAACCGAAAGAACGAGGCCCGCGACTTGGTGATGCAAGGCCAAAGCATCTTCGACACCACAATAGACACGGTCGAGGCGCATCGCCGGTACAACAAGGATCTCGCCGACACGGCCGCCACCCACGGGCTGCGGCTCAAGGCGATCGCATTTCGAGTCGAGATCGCGGTCGCCGCCATCACCACCGCACTGCTCTTGGGGGTCGCCTTCTTCTTCATCCGCCGCATCGCGCGCGCGCTCACGCATTCCGTAAAAGTACTTACCGAGATCGAGCGTGGAAACTATGACTCGCCGGTGACGATCCTGGGGCGTGATGAGATCGGCCGGGTCTTGCATTCGCTGGAAGCCATGCAGCGCAGCCTGAAAGCGCGCGTCGAGAGCGATCGCACCGCGGCGGCGGAGAACGCCCGAATCCGCAATGCATTGGATCGGGTGTCGGTCGGCGCCATGCTGGCGGACGGCGAGGGCACCATCATCTATGTGAACGAGGCCATGCATGCATTACTGAGCGTTCAGACGAGCGAATTCCGCAAGCAACTGCCGCAATTCGATTCGAAGAAGGTCCTCGGCAACCCTCTCGAGATGTTCCAGGTGCCAGCCGTCGAGAGCGGATCGCTGGCCGCCCTGACTGCGGCGCATACTGCGGACTTCAAGGCGGGCGACAGC
>JBARBX010000687.1:0-3583 GCA_049793535.1 Steroidobacteraceae bacterium
CAATCGGTCTATTGCCAATCCGCAATTAGCGGCGTTTCTTGCCTGGATCGGCGTTCTATCGATGGGAATATTTTCCTCGCTTCTGGCCCTCACGTTGCTGCGCGATGTCGTGCTGCTGGGGGTGAAGGTTTTGCTGCCCGGACCCCAAGCCGCATCATGGGTCGCCCCCACCGCGCGTTGGGCCTTGGCACTCACGGCATTCGTCACGCTGACAGGTCTGGGCATTGCGCTGCGCCGGCCTCGGGTGGTTCACGTGGACATTCCGGTGAGTGACCTACCCAAGGCCTTACATGGCTTTTCTATCGCTCAGATCAGCGACGTTCATGTCGGGCCGACGATCAAGCGCGGCTTCGTCGAAAAGATTGTGGCCCTTGTCAACGGCCTGAAAGCGGATCTGATCGCCGTCACCGGCGATTTGGTCGACGGCTCGGTGCAAGAACTGTCGGTTCATACGGCGCCGCTGGCCGGACTCACCGCGCGGCACGGCGCTTACTTTGTGACCGGCAACCATGAGTACTACTCGGGCGAGCGCGCCTGGACCGCCGAGATCAGGCGCCTGGGATTGCAGGTTTTGAAGAACGAGCACGTGGTGTTGGAACACGACGGTGCCTTCTTGGTTCTCGCGGGAGTCACCGACCTGAGCGCCCATCATTTTGACGCCGCCCAGCGCAGCGATCCGGTTGCGGCCCTTGGCGGCGCGCGTGCCGATGCCGGAGCCAAGATTCTGCTCGCCCATCAACCCAATTCCGCGGCCGCCGCCGCGGGCGCCGGTTTCGACCTGCAAATCTCGGGACATACGCACGGTGGTCAGTTTTGGCCTTGGAACCTCTTCGTGCCGTTCTTTCAGCCGTTTACCGCCGGCCTGTATCGACTGAAGAATCTGTGGGTTTACGTGAACCGCGGAACGGGTTACTGGGGACCGCCGAATCGCTTCGGTGTGCCTTCGGAAATTACGCGCATACGATTGGTGCCGGCAACCTAGCGCACGCATCGTCGGATTCTGATACTGCTGTCAAGCGTGGCCAAATCGGCTACATTGCCCCAATGTCACAGCGGGATCTGGTAACACATCGAAGTCGAGGGTTGTTGTTCTGGCGATCCCGCGACAGAGTCCTCCAGGGCGGAGAAACCACGGCCCTTGCGAGATCCAGGCCGGCGAACCATTCCATCTCCGAACCCACGCGCACGCAGGAATACTTCGTCGCATGGAACGGCGAGCGGCTCGGCATGACTCCCGAGGAAAGCCGCGCTCGCTACGTCCAATCATGGAACTCCGTGCCCAAGGGTCACGGCGGCCGGGCTTTCGAGGAGTTCCACGGCCGCTGCTACGATCTCTTCAAGGTGTTTGCGGACGATCGCCCAAAGGAAGTGATGGCGGCCTACAAGATGCACGAGCACGTGCATTTCCTGGCCATGCTTACCTATCCTGAACCAAAATGGTTCGCCGAAGACGCCATCGTCCGGCGGCTCCGGGGCAAACCCTCGGTGACCATTCTCGATTTTGGCTGTGGTCTGGCTCAGCACTCCCGCACCCTGGCGGAGTACTTGCATGACCAGGGCCAGAAGGTCCATGTCGTTCTGGCCGACATCCCGACGATTCGCAAGGAATTTCTGACCTGGTGGGGAAGGACTCGTGGGATTCCGACGATATTTCTCGACTGCACCGTCGAACGCCCAATTCCGGACCTGCCGCCAATCGATGTGTGCTTCGCGCTCGAGTTCTTCGAGCACGTCTACGACCCGGTCGCCTATTTCGCGCGCATCGATCAGGCCATGTCGGGCGGCGGCGTGCTGGTCACGAACATCTCCGACCGCCATGATGAATTCATGCACGTGTCGCCCAAACTCGGGCCGCTGCGTCTGGCCGTCGGGTCACGCGGCTACGAGGAAATTCTTCCCAGCTTCATCTACCAAAAGCCGACGTCGGCCTGACTTATTTCGCGCGCAGCGGAAACTGCACGGCCAGCGCCGGAATCTTGCCGGTGGGGCTCAGTTCAAGCCAGTTTGGCGGGTATTCGGCGCATGATACATTCGTGTTTCCTTATGCTCGACCACCATCCTCTCGATCTCGCCGGTGCCCTGACCGCGGTGGAGTCCCTGTACCGCATTCGCTGTCCGATCAGCGCGCAATGCCAACGCGAATCAGCCGAGCATATGCCGGGCGGCAATACACGCACCGTCTTGCACTTCAGCCCGTTCCCGTTGGTCTTCGCGAGCGGTCGCGGTAACCGCCTGACTGATGTCGACGGACTCGAATATCTGGACTTGCTCGGCGAGTATTCCGCCGGCCTTTACGGGCATTCGAATCCGGTCGTCCAGGCGGCGATCCTACAAGCGCTCAACGACGGTACGGTGTTCGGCGGCCCGACCCCGTACGAGACCGGACTTGCCCAGGCGATCCGCGCTCGCTTCCCATCGATCGACCTTTTGCGGTTCACGAACTCCGGCACCGAGGCCAATCTAATGGCCCTATCGACGGTGCGCGCGCTCCGGCCGCACCGTCCGCGCATCATGGTGTTTAACGGCGCCTACCACGGTAGCGTGTTCAATTTCCGCGGCCTCGGCGCGTCCGTCATCGCGCCATTTGATTGGCTGATGGCAAGTTACAACGATCCCGAGGGTGTCCGCACCGCGCTACGCACACACGGGGCCACGATCGCCGCGGTGCTGGTCGAACCCATGCTTGGCGGCGGCTGCATTCCCGGAAGCGCCACTTTCCTTGCCATGCTGCGCGAGGAGTGCACCGCCCGCGACATCGTGCTGATCTTCGACGAGGTCATGACCTCGCGCCTGTCGCCATCCGGTCTTCAAGGCCTGCTCGGCATCCAGCCCGACATGACGACCTTGGGCAAGTATCTCGGCGCTGGAAACAGTTTCGGCGCATTCGGCGGGCGGCGCGATCTGATGGAGCGATTCGACCCCGCGTTGCCGAACGCTCTGGTTCATGCCGGCACATTCAACAACAACGTGTTGTCCATGGCTGGCGGCCTCGCCGGTCTAACGCGGGTCTTCACGCCTGCGGAAGCGGTGCGGATCAACGCGCTCGGGGATCAACTGCGCGAACGGTTGAACGCCATGGCGCGTGCGCGTTCCGCGCCGTTCCAGGCGACTGGCATCGGCTCCTTGATCGGTCTTCATTTCAATCCGAACCCGATTCTGCGGCCGGAGGATGCCGATTACCAAGACCCGGCTGCGCAATCCGCAAAGGCCCGGGTGGAAGCGATGTTTCATCTGGAGATGATCGACCGCGGCTACTATTTCGGCAGGCGCGGCTACATTTCCTTGTCGTTGCCGACAACCGCCGCGGATTGCGAGAACTTCGCCGCGGCCATCGACGATTTTCTCGCCGCGCGTGGCCCGCTGATCGAATCGGTTAGCGCCAAATAAAAAGGGCCTGAAAGACAGGCCCGTTTTATTTGGCGGAGAGGGTGAGATTCGAACTCACGTGCCGGAATTACCCGACCATCCGATTTCGAGTCGGCGCCGTTATGACAACTTCGGTACCTCTCCGTTAACCTGAAAATGCGCCGTTAACTTAAAATTTCGAGCGCTTACTTTATTTCCTGCATCGTTAAATCAGGGG
>JBARBX010000688.1:0-1519 GCA_049793535.1 Steroidobacteraceae bacterium
GTGCTGGGTCACGGCGCCCCGGCTCCGGCTTGCAACAGCTCCAAGCCGGCCGCGTGATTGCGCTGAAAGCCCTTCCAGACAGTGACATTCCCGGTGCCGGGACTGTAGGCGTCATACGCCGGAGCCGGCGTGGCGGCAGGCCACTCCCCGGCGTCCGATTCGGTCACCGGCACGTTGAGATAGGCGTCGCGGCTTGCATCGCCCTTGACGTAGCGATCCAGGAATGCGGTGATGAAATGCGCATTGATGGCGGTGATCCGCTCCTTGCGCCACACCGGATCCTCGAACCAGTCCTCATCCCACAGTTGCCCCCGCATGGAGTCCGGTGCCGGACTCAATCCGATCTCATGTCCGCCTTCCTTGAAAGTCAGCAGATACCGGTGCGCGCCTCTCGCCTGATCGAACATGGCGCGCGCCCCAGTGGCGTAGTCGACCGTATGGTCTTTGTCGCCGGAGATGAGCAGCAGCGGCGCCGTGATCCCGCTCACGCCCTGCGCGCCCCATGCGCCCAGAGGACCGCCTCCGGCCGGCGAAATCGCCACCACCGCGCGCAAGCCCTTGACGATGACTGAGTCGAGGAGGGCTCCGCCACGCGCGGAGGGGAGCATCAAGCCGCCGGGCACGAGTTTGACCGCACCGCCCTCGGGGTCGAGAGCCGCGCCCGCCGCAATCAACACGCCGTAGCCACCCATGGAGTAGCCGATCAACGCCGTGCGCGTGGGATCCACGAGCCGATCGGCAGCCAGCCGCCGCTGCAGCGTTTCGGCGACGAAGGCGATGTCCAGGGGCCGGCGCATCACGGGTTCCGCGAGACGGGTTCGATCCGAGATCGGCGGATCATCGTGGTGAATCGCGGCCACCACGTAGCCCTTCGATGCCAGATTCTCGGTCAGCCACGTCAAGGCTGCCGGATCATTGCTGTAACCGTGCGACACGATCACCAAGGGTAGGTTCGATCCCAACGGCGGCGCGTCCCGCACAGCGATGCCGGGAATGGAGAATCTGGCCGGCGCCGCGGGCGGCTCCCGAGGCAATTGCGCCGTATACACGACTGCGCGCGCCTGCGGCGACGGATGCGCCGGGTACCACAGGTCCACCGTCAAATCGCGATCCACCCAGGGAGCCTCGCCCTTGGCGGCGTCGTACGCCAGCACATCGGCTTGATGATGCTGTACCAAGTGCAGCGTCCTGACTCCCACGGCGACATGGCCCAGATGCGCGAGCTCCGGAGCATCGACCCCATAGCGGCTTGGCGGCCCGCCCGCGAGGGCCGGTTCCACGCACATCACCAATGCCAGAAGAAAGATCTCTCGCATGCGAACACCTGTAGGTATGGGGGAAACCCGCTTACTCAGGCCAGCGTAACGCTGACCGGGCAGTGGTCGCTGCCCAAGACCTCGGCATGAATCTCGGCGCTCTTTACCGCAGCGCGCAACTGTTGCGATACGAGGAAGTAGTCAATTCTCCATCCGATGTTGCGCGCCCTCGAATTGGCGAAATGGCTCCACCACGAGTAGTG
>JBARBX010000689.1:0-14681 GCA_049793535.1 Steroidobacteraceae bacterium
GCGCAGCGCCGGCCGGCCATCGGGCCGCCGCTCGAGCGTGCAATCCCAGTCACTCAGCGCCGCGTCCACGGCGCGTATTTCCACGCCGTGACCGCGCGCATCGCGCACCAGCTGCGCCGGGGCATAGAAGCCCATCGGTTGACTGTTGATGAGCGCCGCACAGAATGCCGCGGGCTCGTAATGTTTCAACCACGCCGACGTATAGACCAGCAGGGCGAAGCTCGCCGCGTGGGAATTATGCACAACGAAAGTGTTTGCCAGAAAGTTGTGATCGCCTTCGATCTGTAAATCGTATGTCTCCTGATTCCCGGCTGCCTCGATTTCCACAATTCTGTCCCAATAGACATCCGAGCCCGGGACTGGCACGGAGCGAGCCGTCGCCACCCTGTCGCCGGCTTTGAGCTTTCCCAGTTGCAGCCAACCCGACATGGTCATGAAGGGGTGTTCCGCCGTCGCGACAATCTCATGGCCGAGAGTCGTGCGTAGACGCAGTACGGGCTTCATGCCGCTTCGCATTACGCGCAGTACTTTGCGCTTCCTCAAACGCAGATCATCACCGCACGCAAGCGTGTGATCGAGACGCGCTTGTCCCTGGACGACTTCATCGATGGTCACCCATCTGCCGGTATCGGCATCCACTACGCGCGTCTCGCCGACGACACATTCCGGAAATCCATATTCGCCGAACCCCAATATCTGATTGAATATCTGCTGCGCGAAGCTCTCCGGGTACCCGCGCTCGCGCATGCCGTCGATCAAGCGGCGCTGGAAAGGCTCCAAGCCGCCCTTGCGTTTCCAGGCCGCCATAGCGCGGCGCAGCCCGTCCGCCTCGCCCGGCGAGAAGCCGGCGGCGACGATCGCCAACTGCATGACCTGCTCTTGGAAAATGGGCACGCCCAAGGTGCGCTTGAGCACCGCTTCGACCTCCTTGCTGGGGTAGCTCACCGCCTCCTCGCCGCTGCGGCGTCGTAGGTACGGATGCACCATCTCTCCTTGGATCGGGCCGGGGCGCACGATGGCCACTTCGATCACCAGATCGTAGTAATTTTGCGGCCGCAGGCGCGGCAGCATGGACATTTGCGCGCGGGATTCGATTTGAAAGACACCCGTGGTGTCGGCGCGGCAAATCATCTCGTACACGGCCGCATCCTCGGCAGGCACCGTCGCCAGATCGAGTTCGCTCGAGCCGGCGGAGGAGCGGCCGAATCGGTTGACCAGATCGAATGCGCGGCGCAGCGCGCTCAGCATGCCCAAACCGAGCACATCCACTTTCAGCAGTCCCAGCGCATCGAGATCGTCCTTGTCCCACTGGATCACCGTACGGTCGGGCATCGCCGCGTTCTCGATGGGCACGAGTTCGTCCAGACGCCCGCGTGCAATCACGAAGCCGCCCACATGCTGCGAAAGATGACGGGGAAATCCCAGGATCTGCGCCGCGAGCGCGATGAGGCGTGCGATCACGGGATTCTCGGGGTCGAAACCCGAGGCGCGGACGCGATCGGGATCGATGCGCTGGCCATCCCACCATTGCATGCCCCGGGCGAGCTTGTCGACCTGCGCAAGATCGAGCCCCAGTGCCTTGCCGACGTCCCGCAGGGCGCTGCGTGGACGATAGCAAATGACGGTGGCCGCCAGCGCCGCCCGTTCGCGGCCGTACTTGCCGTAGATATACTGAATCACCTCCTCGCGCCGCTCGTGCTCGAAATCCACGTCGATATCGGGCGGCTCATTGCGCTCCTTGGAAATGAAACGCTCGAACAGCATGGCCATGCGCGAGGGATCGACCTCGGTTACACCCAAGCAATAACAGACGGTGGAATTGGCCGCGGAACCGCGACCTTGGCAGAGTATTCCCTGCAAACGCGCAAATTGAACGACGTCGTGCACGGTCAGGAAAAACGGCTCGAACTTGAGCTCGGCGATCAGGCGCAATTCATGCTCGATGTTGGCGAGCACGGCGCGAGGCGCGCCCGCCGGCCAGCGCCGCACGCAGCCTCGCATCGTCAGCGCACGCAGATGGCTCGTGGGGGTGGCGCCGGCAGGCACGATTTCCTCGGGGTATTCGTAGCGCAGCTCGTCGAGATTGAAGGTGCAGCGCTCCGCGATCTGTAGCGTTTGCGCGAGCAGCGGCGCGGGATACAGTTCGCGCAGGCGCTGCAAGGGCCGCATACAGCGCTCGCCGTTCGGGAATACGGCAAAACCCGTTGCTTGGAGCGGCGTCCCTAAACGAATCGCCGTCAACACGTCTTGCAGGGCGCGGCGGCTGCGGCGATGCATGTGCACATCGCCCGCGGCAACGCACGGCACCTCGAGCAACCGGCCGAGTGCTTCGAGCAGTTCCAGGCGGCGCATGTCGAAGCCGCCGGTCAAGAGCTCGACGCCCAGCCATAATCGTCCCGCGAATCGTTCGCGCAACCACCGGCCGTCCTCCTCCCGGCGCTGCAACGACGCTCTATCCGCACGCGGCAGCCAGATGATGAGGCAGCCGTCGAGAGCGCCCTCGAGATCGGTGCGCATCAGCGTGTAGCGGCCTTTGACACCGGCGCGGCGAGCCCGGCTGATCAAGCGGCTCATGGCGCCATAGCTCGCGCGATCGGTCGCGAGCGCCACGAGCTTGAGTTGACTCGGGCCATCCTGGCCCTCGCCCTGCGGGCGCCCTGCGGGCGTCGGCTCCGGCGTCCTGCCTCCGCGTTCATCGACGCAGGTGAGTTCCGTGCCGATGATCAGCGGCAGGCCGTGCTGCCGGGCGGCGACGTGGGCACGTACCGCCCCCGCCAGTGTGCATTCATCGGTGAGCGCGAGTCCCCGATAACCCAATTGTTGAGCCTGTTCGACCAATTCCGCAGGGCTGGAAGCACCGCGCAGAAACGAGAAATTGCTCAAGGCATGGAGTTCGGCGTACATGAACCGTCCTCACGCGCAGCTCACGCGAATACTCCATGCACATACCAGTGCTTGGATCGGCGCTCCTGAAAAACCCAGAGCTTGGGGCCCTTCGATTTCCGACGGGCAACATAGTAATCGCGCGCCACACCCCGGCCGTCCCACCAGCCGCTCTCGATACGTTCCGGACCCTGCTCCAGAACCCAGTCGTGGGTCAGGGGCAACGGCGCGTCGAGCAACCACACGGGGCGCGGCATGCCGTCGTCCACCCTTGAGCCGGTTAGCTTCTCGCCCATGCGCGAGGCTGTGGCCAGCGACAGTTCGTGGACGCGCCGCCAGGCCGCTTCGGGCCGATGTTCCGGGATGGAGGCCACCCCATACACCGCATCCTCGCCCAAGCGCGCGCGTAGACGTTCCACCAACTGCGGCGCCGTATCGCGGCCGCTGCCTGCCAATCCGGCAAAGATATCGAGCGAGGCGGCCGACAGCGGCTGCAAGGAACCGGAGATCAATTCCATGCCTTTGACCGGGGCCCGAAGCTCGAGCCGTCCCAGTTTTTGAGTCAGCACATCCGTCAAACGGCGGCGCTCGCCCGTGATGCCTGCCAGCCCTACATGCATGCAGGTCGAGGGCGCCACACGATGCTGGAGCTTCAACCGCAGGGCCTGCACTCCGGCCTGACGCTCCCGCAGGAATTGCGCACAGCACGCGATCAGCGGTTCGAGCGCCTTTTCCAGATAAGCGACATTCTCGATCTCCTCCTCGAAATCACATCGCGCCCGAAAACGCGCGCGCGGCACGAAAGTGCGGCGCGGCGCGAATTGCCGTCCCAGTGCAATGTCGAGATCCCGTACCGTGGCGGCACCCAAACGGCGCGCGAGACCCGCTCGCGGCAGACGCAGCAATTCACCCATGCGCGTCACGCCCAAGGCATGCAAGGTCTGCAGCCGTTCGGTATCCCAGGCCGTGCAGGCGATCGGCAGCCCCGCCAGACGCCCGGACAGCGTTCCGAGGTCGTCGATGACAACGGGGTGGCTGCCGGCCGGATTGCCGGTACGCGCCCCGCTCCGCGCCAGCCACAGCGCCGCCAAAGTCGACGGTGCCGCGGCGCTGTACGCCTGCAGCGCAAGCCGGCGCCAACAGGCGTCGATGCCGGCATGCAAACGCTCGAGAGGACCGAATAGCTTCAAGCTGCCCTTGATTTCCAACAGCAAGGCATTGGGTGGCTCAATGCTGACGAGGGAAGTGAATGTTTGAGCGTGAAGGCAGAGCCGCTGCAGTACGGCGGCAGAATGTGCGTTATCGATCAGTTCCGGAAATACCGCGGCATACCAGAGCTGTTTTGCGCGCGCCCTGCCGCCGATTTGTGGCGTCGGCGTCGGCGGCACACCGCCCGCCTTCAAGACCTGGGGCGCGGAGCGAGGCATCGCGGGCACCACGGGCACCACGGGCACCACGGCGGCGGCAAATAAATCTGCCGTCCCCCTACGGGCGTCAGCGTCGGCGGGTTTCAAGAGCCACCCAGGTCGACAGGGCCGGAACGGCCGCCTTGCACCTTGAGTAGATCGAGACGCACTTCATGCTCGCCCTGCGTCATCAGCACCCGCAGACTGGCGGGCGAGGATTCGAAACGATGCCGCTCGGGACGAAACAACACACCGAGCGCGCCACCCGCCTCGGCCGCGAGCTTCAAGCGCCGCAACCAGCGATCGTCGGTGCCCTTCAGCCAGAGCAGCACCGCGGCGCAGATCCCAGAGCTCAAGGCCTGTTCGGCAGCCCACAGCGCTTCCGTCGCACTGGCCGGCCGCACGACGAGCAAACGCGTGAGGTCGATTCCCTGCTGCGCTAAGGCAGGGGCATAAGGTTCATGGGGCGGCGCGATCCACACCAGCCAGGACACATCCCCGGTGCTGCCGTCCTGGCCCATCCTGCGTTGGCACTCCACCAGCGCCGGCAAAAAAAGCTGCACTTCGCCCAAGCCGGTATCGTCGAGCAGCACTTCGATGAGCGACGCCGTCGGCCACCCGCCGCCAGGCAGGCGCGCATCCAGCGCGCTCTTACCGGTGGACCAAACCGGACGAGCGGGGGCAGCCGAGGCATCTTTTAACTTCCAGACGCGTGCATCGGCCAAAATGCAGTCAAGCGATGCTGCTTGACGCTCGCCCATCCTGGGCTCGCGCCCTTCGGGTGCCCTTACGGGCGTCGGCTTCGGCTTCCTGCCTCCGCATTGACTCGGGCCATCCTGGCCCTCGCCCTGCGGGCGCCCTTCGGGCGTCTGCTTCGACATCCTGCCTCCGCATTCACGCGGCATCCACGTCTTTGCCGCGGCGAAGCACTCCGACGACCACCCCCTCGATGATCATGGGTTGCTCCTTCAGATCGACACGGATGGGCTCAAAGTCGGCATTTTCGGGCAGCAGCCACACGATCGTGCCTTCTTGCCGATAGCGCTTGACGGTGACCTCGTTTTCCAAGCGGGCGACCACGATTTGGCGATTGCGCACCTCGGGCGTGCGATGCACTGCCACCAGGTCGCCATCCAAGATGCCGGCATTTTTCATACTCATGCCGCGCACTTTCAACAGGTAGTGTGGTTGGGGTTGGAATAGCTGCGGGTCGATCTGATAGCGCGTCTCAATGTGCTCTTCGGCCAAGATCGGACGGCCGGCGGCGACACGCCCGATGAGCGGCAGCCCCAATTGCTCACGCAGAATGTCCTTGAGCTGAATGCCGCGCGAAGCGCCGGGAATGAGATCGATGACGCCCTTGCGCTGCAAGGCGCGCAAGTGCTCCTCGGCGGCATTCGGCGACTTGAAACCCAGAGTGCGCGCGATTTCCGCGCGCGTCGGCGGCATCCCGCTTTCTGCGATGGCGTCCTGGATGAGCCTTAAGATCTGGTTTTGACGGGGAGTAAGATCCGACATGCGTCACCTGTATATGTAGACAGTGACTGGTATTATATACAGTATTCGAGGACTGGCAAGTGTCTCGAAGAGGCCGGCGCCCCGCGCCGCCGACAGTGCGTTGCGAACCTAACGCGACGCATCGACACATCGTAGCGGCGAACCATCCGGCGCCGGTGCACGCTCCCGCGCTCGCGCAACCGCGAACAAAATTGTCGTACCGCGTTCGCGACTTTCGACCGGCACCCGCCGATCGTTCACTCGCTCGCAGCACGCCATGTGCGCTACCGAACCGATTGCTTCCGCACGATACGCTACTGTGCTGAGCCGTGTGATCGATCGCATGCCTGACACGGATTCGATGAAGAATCAGGCGTGCGTCGTCGCGAAAATAGCGGCGCGTCTAGTGAGTAAAGCCGTGATCTGCTGTAAAATTTACACTCGGGGCCGCGTTTCTAACGATGATTTAATTTCCACGAAAGGAACTTGAGGAAAATCGTCGCGGAGTACCGACAATTAGCGCATTTCAGTTGCATTCGACGCGCGAATTTGGCTTTATGTAGGACTGTGTTGCGACGCAGACGGGCCCGACATGCTGACTGGGCCGGACCGCAGCGACACTTCGGACTTTCCGATACGAACGAATTAACTTAGGGGAATATTTTTATGACATTGACCACCACACTTAAGGCCTCACTCGCCGTAGCCTGCGTAGTTGCTTTCGCAGGCTGCACCGATCTGAAGCCGATCCAAGCCCAGATCGACGATCTGAAGTCACAAGTCGGCAAACTGCAAAGCGATACCGCGAAAGCCTCGAGCGAGGCTGCCGCCGCGCAATCGGCTGCTGCCGCCGCGCAATCGGCTGCTTCCGGTGCGCAGAGCACCGCGAATCAGGCGCTGTCGACCGCGCAGTCGAATTCGACCGCCATTGAAGCGATCAACGAGAAGATTGATCGCATGTTCAAGAAGTCAGTGTCGAAGTAGTCGAGGAGTTGATCGAGTTTGAACGCCGCGGGTAACACCGCGGCGTTTTTTTTTGGTTGAGAGTGAGAGGCCCGCAACGAGTCAGTCGCGCTTGCGCCGCGGCTACGGCGGCGGCTCCGCGTCTGCGCCGCGGTCGATCGAGATGCGCGCGGGAATCCCGTTCGCCTCCTCGAACACCCGCTGCGCGGTGTCCCAATCGACCCTGACCCGTCGACTGGCCGTGGCGGCGACGATGGCGCGAGTCAGAGCTGTCGCGTCCTCGACCTCCTTCGGATCCGTGCCGTCCAAGGGATGATGGACCTCCAGGTACAGGGCCCCGTCCTGCCAACCGGTCTTGATGCGCTGGTTGACGATGCGCACGCTCGTTCCGACCTTCACCTCGCCAAACAGCACTTCAATGTCCTCCGGGTAGAGGCGAATACAGCCGTGCGTGATCTGCATCCCCACGCCCACCGGCTTGTTGGTGCCGTGAATCAAGTACGCACCGCCGGGAACACCCAAGCGCAGCGCATAGTCACCCAGCGGATTGTCGGGCCCGGGCGGGATGAAATCGGGCAGCACATCCCCGTCCTGCAAATGTTTGGCGCGTACCGATTTGGGCGGATACCAGGTCGGCATCTTCTCCTTCTGCACGATTCGCGTCACACCGAGCGGAGTCTTCCAATCCATCTGGCCGACGCTGATGGGGTAGCTTTCGACGATGGGGTGGTCGCGGGCGTCGCTACGGAAATAGTACAGTCGCCCGTCCGGGAGATTCACCACCAGCGCCTCGCGCGGCACGTTCGGTAGCAGGTGTTGCGAGGGAAGCCGGATGTTCCTTCCCGCGCCCGGCAGCCAGATGTCGACCCCGGGATTGGCGGCGCTGATCTCGTCGAACCCCAGGTGGTGTTGCCGCGCGATGTCCGGCAGGGTGTCCTGCTGCTGCGACAGGGTCTTCCCGGGTTCTCCGATGAGATCTTGGCCGGATTCCAGGGGAAAAGTTTCAGCGGGCGCCGGACCCGCAGCCGCGCATGCAGCCGCCAACACCAGAAGCGCCAACGTCGTTCTCATGTGCCGCCGCCCGTCCGTCAGTAGCGAATGAGCGCGGATCCCCAGGTGAATCCGCCGCCAAAGGCCTCCAGCAGCAGCAGTTGGCCACGCTTGATCCGGCCGTCGCGAATACCCGTATCGAGCGCCAGCGGCACCGACGCGGCGGAGGTGTTGCCCTGGGTGTTGATCGTCACGATGACTTTTTCCATCGGCAAATCGAGTCGTTTGGCAATGGCCTCGATGATGCGGATGTTCGCCTGATGGGGGATCAGCCAATCGAGCGCATCGCGGCCGATGCCGCTGGCGCTCAACGTCTCAGTGACCATCTGCCCCAACGTGTTGACCGCGACCTTGTACACTTCGTTGCCTTTCATCTGCACCCCGGCCTTGCCCTCACGCACCAGGTTGAAGCCCTTGGAGACGCCGTCCGGATAGAGCAGCAAGTCTTTGTACTTGCCATCCGAGTGCAGGCGCGTGCTGATGATCCCTGGCTGCGTCGATGGCGTCAGAATCACGGCGCCCGCGCCGTCCGCGAACAGCACGCAGGTGCCGCGATCCTTCCAATCGACGATTCGAGTCAGCGTCTCCGCTCCCACCACCAGGGCGCATTTCGATTCGCCCAGCCGGACGAATTTGTCCGCCACACTGAGTGCATAGACGAAACCGGTGCAGGCCGCCTCCAGGCTGAACGCCGGGCAGCCGTGAATTCCCAACCGATCCTGCAGCAATGTGCCCACGTTCGGAAAAACAAGGTCCGGTGTCGTGGTGCCGACGCATATCAGGTCGATGTCCGCCGCGGTGACTCCGGCATCCTGGATCGCGCGTTTTGCGGCATGTTCCGCAAGATCCGTCGTCGTCTCGCCTTCCGCCGCCACATGACGCTGCTCGATGCCGGTTCGGGTGCGAATCCATTCGTCGCTGGTGTCGACGAGCCTCTCGAGATCCGCGTTGGTCAGTATCTTCGACGGCAAATAGCTGCCGGTTCCGGCAATGCGTGAGTACATCATTATCCTTCAAGCTTCGCGCGAGGCGCTCAGCCGTTGAGCGACGCGCGCCGGCAAATCGTTGCGCGCTTCCTGCACCGCGACTTCGATGGCGCGCTGAAATCCGAAAAGATCGGCGCTGCCATGGCTTTTGATCACGATTCCGTTCAAGCCGATCATGCTGGCGCCATTGTAACGTCTGGGATCGAGGCGAGTCCGAATCGCATTGAGCGCCGGCTTCGCCACGACGGCGCCCGCCTTGCGCAGCAGCGTGCGGGTGAATTCCTCGCGCATGATCTCGCCGATCAGGCGTGCGACCCCTTCCATCGCCTTCAAGGCCACGTTGCCGGTGAACCCGTCGGTCACCACCACGTCGACCTCATCGGAGAAGATATCGTGTCCCTCGACGAAGCCGACGTAGTTGATCCCGCACGCGGCCAACAGATTGTGCGCGGCCTGAACGACATCGTTGCCCTTGATGTCCTCCGAGCCGATGTTGAGCAGCCCCACACGCGGCCTTGCGTGAGCTCCCTCCAGATCGGCCGCGAGCACCGATCCCATCACCGCGAACTGCGACAGTTGCGCCGGAGTGCACGAGGCATTGGCGCCAAGATCCAGCATATAGGTATGGCCGCCGCGCGACGGAATGAGCGACACGATCGCGGGACGCTCAACCCCGGGCAGCATCTTCAGCACAAAGTGCGCCGTGGCCATCAAGGCGCCCGTGTTTCCCGCGCTGACGCAGGCGTGCGCCTCCTTCGCCTTGACCAGGTCGATGGCACGGCGCATCGAGGAATCCTTCTTGCGGCGCAGAGCCTCGCGGGGATGATCGGTCATTTCGACGACATCGGACGCAAACAGGCAGGCCACGTTGGAAGGAGGGGCGCCGCCCAGTTCGCGCTCCAAATCCACTTGACGGCCGATGAGGGTGAACCGCACGTCGCCAAATTCGCGGGCCGCCTCCAGCGCCGCAGGCACGGAGACCGACGGACCGCGGTCGCCGCTCATGGCGTCGATGGCAATGTGGATCAGCGCAGTCACTTGCGTCGATGAAGCCCGCGCGGCGTGCGAATCACCGCCGGCGATGCAAGCTTATTCTTCGGCCGCTGCCGCGTCCGCCTTGGTCTCGAGCACCTTGCGGCCACGGTAGAATCCCTCGCGGGAGATGCGGTGACGCGAATGAGTCTCGCCGCTCTTGGCGTCGATCGACACCGCGGGGGCGGCAAGAGCGGAATGCGAACGATGCATGCCGCGCTTGGAGGGAGTTTTTCTGCTTTTTTGAACTGCCATGAGTACTGTCCTATCAAGTTTTCTTCAACAAATCCTGCAAAGCGCTGAACGGCCGCGTTCGATCGTTCGACTCGCCGGCGCGCGCCTCGCCCACCTCGTACGCCGGCGCTCGACCGCAGGTTTGCGGCGAACTGCAGGCCGCGACCAGCGGCAAGGCCAACAACAATTCTTCCTCGGCCAGTTCGCGCAAGCTCACCAAGCCCTCATGGGTGGCATAAATGTCGCCCTCACCCTCGCTCACGCCGCCGGAGAACTCAATCTCGCTGCTGCCCGCCACTTCATGCGCGAAGCCTTGCAGACACCGCTGGCAAATCAACTGCGGGCGCGCCTCGACCGCAACGGTGGCGCCCGCGCGGCCCGAATCGGCTTTCGCGAATTCGAATCTCGCGCGCACCGAGCCCCGTGCGTCCGCCAACAAGTCCTGTAAGCGAGGCATCTCGCCGAGCGGATATACCCTCTCCAGCGCGACGGCATCGTCCGCCAGGTGCGCGCAATCAACTCGGTCCGGCAAGCCCGCTGCCATGGGCCGCGTATAATAGGGCCGGTTCCCACCCCTGTCAAAAAAGAATCGGGTGCAAGTCGTTGTTTTTGAAGTCTCCGCACACACTGATTTTGGCCTCGACCTCGAAATATCGGCGCGAGCTGCTGGCCAGGCTGCGCCTGCCCTTCTCCTGCATCGCACCGGGGGTCGACGAGACCATACGGTCCGGTGAGCAGCCCCTCGCGCTGGCGGCCCGTCTGGCGAGGGCCAAGGCCGCCGCCGTGGCATTGCAGCACCCCGACGCCTGGGTCATCGGGTCCGATCAAGTTGCGGTGCGGGCTGGACCCGAAGCCGAGCTGATCCTGGGCAAGCCGGGCACGGAAGCCCGCTGCATCGAGCAATTGCGAGCCTGCTCGGGTAGAACCGTATCCTTCATGACGGCCGTGGCCGTGGTACGGCACAACGGGCGCGCGGTCCACGAATTCGTCGATACCACCCGGGTGACATTCCGCCGGCTCGATGAGGAAACCATTGCCCGCTACGTCGAATCGGAGACGCCGATCGACTGCGCCGGCGGCTTCAAGAGCGAGGGCCTCGGGATCGCCCTGTGCGAATCGATCGACAGTGCCGATCCGAGCGCCCTGATTGGGTTGCCATTGATTCGTCTCAGCGCGGTACTGCGCGATGTGGGATTCGAATTGCCGTGAAACTCGCAGCGCAGGGACGGCTAGCGGCGTGCAGGGACGGCTAGCGGCGCGGAGGACGTTTTGGAGCCGGGCGCCTCGCTGACCGTTTGATCGGCAGTATGGCGTCGAGAACGGCGGTGAGTTCACCCGGCAGCGGCGCACTCACGTGAAATGGCACACCCGAGCCCGGCCATTCGAACGCCACCGATTGAGCGTGCAGGAAAGTGCGCTTGAGGCCATGACGTTTGAGCTCGGCATTGCGCTCACGATCGCCGTACTTGTCGTCGCCCAACAGCGGGTGGCCCGCGAAGGACGCATGGACCCGAATCTGATGCGTGCGCCCCGTGGGGATGTCCACCTCCATCAAGGTCGCGAGCGGCCCGAAGAACTGTACCGGCTTGAATACGCTGACCGAGTCCTTGCCGGAGGCGGCGACGCGCACATGCCGCTCGCCGTGCTGACGATTGTCGGTCGCCAGCGGGGCGTCGACGCGTTTGGTGCCCAACTGCCAGTTCCCCGCCACCAAGGCCAGATAGGTCTTGCTCATGCCTCCGTTGCGAATCACGGCATGCAGCGCGGTGAGCGTGGTGCGATCGCGGGCTACCAACAGACATCCGCTGGTGTCGCGGTCCAGGCGATGCACCAGTTCCAAGGTCTCGCGCGGCCGCGACGCCCGCAGCGCCTCGATGACGCCGAAGCTCATGCCGCTGCCGCCATGCACTGCGACTCCGGCGGGCTTGTCGATGACCAATAGATGCTTGTCCTGGAAAATCACCGCCCGCTCGATCAACTCCAACAGGCTGCCCGACGGTCCCGGCGGCCGCCCGGATTCGTCGCCGGCGTCTATTCGCACCGGCGGAAGGCGCACTTCGTCCCCCTCCTGAATGCGGTACTCGGCATCGACACGCTTGCGATTCACCCGTACCTCACCCTTGCGCAGCAGCCGATAGACCCGGCTGCGGGGCACCGTCTTGAAGTGGCGCATGAGGAAATTGTCCACCCGCTGACCGGCCTCGTCGGCGGTCACCGTGCGCAAAATCACGGGGCTTTTAGGGTAATGGAGGCGCGGTGATTCGGTGCCGGGGCTGTTCATGACTACGCTCGTGCTCGTGGAGCAATCTTCTAAGGTATTGATTACATTGACCCAGTAGGGCTGTCGTGATAATGTCTTAAAACCGTGTCAGGCGCTGAACCATTTGAAGAGGGCGACGCCCGTTTCTTGGGTTTGCATGAAGACACCGGTTTCCGGTGGCCCCCCATCCGATGGGGAGCCGCATATTAGTTGGTTCTGGAATTCCAGACCATCGCTCGGCCGATGAGACAGACGCAAGAGAGCGCAACCTGAGCCTCGGTGTCTGACAAGCGGTTTACCGAGAACAAGTCCCCGGGCTTGCCGTAGGTTTATTTTGGATATTGGGATTTGGCAGAATTGGGTTGAACTGATGCCGGTCGCGTGGCTCGCGCTCGGCGTATCCCTTTTTGCAATGCTCCCAGTCGTCGCGGCGCCGGCTTCTATTCTCAAGCTCACCTCCTCGGCTCCTACCACATTAGTTGGGGCACATGAAAAGAATGCTCGTCAACGCAGTTCAAGAAGAAGAACTGCGAGTCGCACTCGTCGACGGTCAGAAACTCTACGACTTATCGATTGAGATCCCTTCACGGGAACAGAAAAAGTCCAATATCTATAAGGGCCGGATCACCCGCGTAGAGCCGAGTCTCGAAGCGGCGTTCGTCGAATACGGTGCCCAGCGCCACGGTTTCCTGCCGCTGAAAGAGGTCTCACGGGAGTACTTCAGCACCCAGGCGTCCGCCCAGGGCAAGCAGAACATCAAGGATCTGCTCAGGGAAGGCCAGGAGCTGATCATTCAGGTGGAGAAAGAGGAGCGCGGCAACAAGGGTGCTGCGCTCACCACCTTCATCAGTCTCGCCGGCCGCTTCCTGGTGCTGATGCCGAACAACCCGCGCGCGGGCGGCGTATCGCGCCGCATCGAAGGTGAAGACCGCGATCAGATGCGCGAGGCCATGAACGGCCTGCAGATTCCCGACGGTATGGGCGCCATCGTGCGCACCGCCGGCGTCGGCCGGACCACCGAAGAACTGCAATGGGATTTGAACAATCTCAAGACCGCCTGGGACGCGATCGTGGCGGCGAACGACGGCAGGCCCGCGCCGTTTCTGATCTTCCAGGAAAGCGACGCGGTCACCCGCGGGCTTCGCGACTACTTCTCGGACGACGTCGGCGAATGCCTGATCGATCAGCCTGAGGCCTTTCAGAAGGCCCAGGAATACATGCAGCGCTTCATGCCTCCGGATGCGCAGCGCAAGCTCAAGCTGTATCAAGATCCGGTGCCGCTGTTCACGCGCTACCAGATCGAGAGCCAGATCGAATCCGCGTATTCGCACAAGGTCACGCTGCCCTCGGGCGGAAGCCTGGTGATCGACCATACCGAGGCGCTCGTCTCCATCGACATCAATTCGGCGCGCAGCACCCGTGGCGGCGACATCGAAGCCACCGCGCGCAACACCAACCTCGAAGCGGCCGAGGAAATCGCGAGGCAACTGCGCCTGCGCGACATCGGCGGCCTCATCGTCATCGACTTCATCGACATGGAGTCGCAGGCCAATCAACGCGCCGTCGAAGACATGCTGCGCGACGCGGTCAAGATGGATCGCGCCCGCATTCAACTCGGGCGGTTGTCCCGTTTCGGCCTGCTCGAGCTGTCTCGCCAGCGTCTGCGGCCGGCCTTGAGCGAAACGACGCACATCAATTGCCCGCGCTGCAGCGGCATGGGCACCATTCGTGGCGTCGAGTCGATGTCCCTGGCCCTATTGCGCCTGATCGGCGAGGAGGCGCGCAAGGAGAGAACCGGCCGCGTCATCGCGCAGGTTCCGGTCGATGTCGCAACCTATCTCATGAACGAGAAGCGCGACTGGCTCAATCAAATCGAGTCGCGCGACAAGGTGTCGCTGGTGATCGTGCCGAATCCGCATCTGCAGACGCCGGCATACACCCTGCGGCGAATCCGCGACGACGAAAAGGAATTGCCGGAGAACTCCACCGTCAGCTACCAGCTCGCCGATCAGCCGACACTCGACGATTCGAACATCGGCAACCGCGACAAGAAGCCGCAGGGCGATGTGCCCTTGGTTCCCAGCATTTTGCCGGCCTCCGCGGCACCCATCACACCCATGCCGATCCCCACCCCCGCGCCGGCACCCGTAGCGGCTGCGCAGGCGGGAGCGTTGGTGCGCTTTTGGCGCTGGTTGTTCGGCAGCGGCGCAGGCGCCGCCGACACAGCGGCTCCGTCGTCATCGACGAATGCCCAGCGCAATCGGCCGGCACATCGCGACGCGCGCCACGATCGCTATCGCAGCGGCGGCGACCGGGATCGAAATCGGGATCGCGGAGATCGTGGGGACCGGGACCGGAACCGCGATGTGC
>JBARBX010000690.1:0-4329 GCA_049793535.1 Steroidobacteraceae bacterium
CCCATAATGGACAGAAACTTGGCGCCCACCAGGGAGAACAGCACGCAGATCGCCAAGGCGATCGCGACGGCGTTGCCGGCCATTTTCCTTCTGTAGCGCGCACTCGCGCCCTGGGTGAGGCCCGCGAACAGAGGGATCAGCGATATGGGATCCACCACCACGAAAAAGACGACGAAGAATTTGACGAGCTTTTCGATCACTGATGAAGCAGTTCGTGGCGGATGTTGCTGCGCGCAAAAATTACATATTGCGCGGAGAACCCATTGGTAGTTGAATGGAAGCAAGGACAGAACGAGGGCGAGCATAGCAGACGGAGACGGCGATGAACGCAATCAGGCCGATCGTGGGTCAATGGTATCGGGGCGGCACGAACGAGCTGTTCGAGGTGGTCGCGATCGACGACCAGGATCAAACCATTGAGATTCAGTACTTCGACGGCACCGTCACGGAAATGGAATTCGATTCCTGGAACGAGCAACTGCTGGACGAACTCATCGATGCCGCGGATGCGCCGGAGGATTGGTCGGGCGCCGTGGATATGGAAGCCGAAGATTTGGATCGTGAGTTCGAGGACAACGCGCGCAGTCTCTGGTCCACGCCGAACGATCGCTCGCTGCGCCGCTGACACCGGCGAGAGCGGCTAGCGCTTGGCCGATTCGTGCTGCGACAGCTCGTTCAAAGGCCCGCGCAGCACCACCAGTAAAATCAATCCCGGCACCGCGCTCAGGCAGGTGACCACGAAAAATTTCGGCCATCCGATCACCGGCACCAGTGCCCCCGCGATGGCACCCGTCACGTTTCGCGGCAGGACCGCGAGCGCCGAGAGTATGGCGTACTGCGTGGCGCTGAAATCCGCCGCGCACAGCGACACCAAGAAGGCCACGAACGCAGCCTGTCCCATGCCGCCGATCATGGTATCCAAGGAGGTCGCGAGCACCAGCAGCCACACTTTCTTGCCCGCGAGCGCGAGCCACATATAGAGCAAATTGGTAAGTGCCTGGCCGATGCCGAATATCAGCAGGGAGCGGAACGTGCCCCAGCGCATGTACATCCAGCCGCCGAATGCCACCCCGATCATGGTCGAGACGGTCATGTTCAACTTGCCGGCGACGCTGAGTTCATGCAGGGAGAATCCGACGCCTCGGATCATGAACGTGCTGTAGAGACTCAGCGCGAGCGCGTCGCCCACCTTGTACAGCAATACCAGCGCGAGAAACCCCCAGATACCCTTCTGTTTCCCCAGTGCTCGCAAGGGATGCCAGACCGCGTCGGCCAGGGTGCGCGGCGCGTGCCCCGGCGCCTCCGGCTCCGGCGACCACAATGTCGCCAACATGGTGGCGGCCATGAGGCAGGCGACGAACAAGAAGGCGATCTGCCAGCCGAGACTCGCCGCAATGTAGACCAGCACCGCGCCGGCCAACATCGCCGCCGTGCGGTAGCCGAACGCCGCCGCCGCCGCCGCCAGCGCTCGCTCGCTCGCCGGAATGGTGTCGACCCGATACGCATCGATCACGACATCCTGCGACGCCGAAAGAAAGGCGAGAAACACCGCGATGGCGCCGAGCACGTAAGGCTCTTTCGTCGGCGAACTGAAGCCCATGACGCCGATGCATATGGTCAGGCACGCTTGAAAAATCAGAATCCAGCCGCGGCGGCGCCCGAGGAAGGGCGGCAGGTAGCGGTCGAGGAACGGTGCCCACAGGAATTTGAAGTTGTAGGGCAGCGCGGCCAGGGAAAAAATACCGATGGCGGTGATGCTGAGTCCGGCGGACGCCAGCCAGGCCTGCAGCGTGAAATTGGTCAGATTGAACGGCAGCCCGGAGGCGAAACTCAAGAACAGAATGGCCGTCAGGCGCTTGTCGCCAAGAGCCTGCAGCAGCGTGGGCCTGGCTACATCAGTCAATCGCGCGCTCGCATCACCGCCGGTGAGTGAAGTACTGGCATAAGCTTAGGTTCGGCGGTTCAACATGACGCTGTGCATCGCGCGCGATAATATCAGCCCCCATGACCTTGGCATATCAAACTGACTTCATAGACTTGTGCGTGCGGCAGGGAGTGCTGCGATTCGGCAGCTTCACTCTGAAGTCGGGCCGCGAAAGCCCCTACTTCTTCAATGCCGGCCTGTTCAACACGGGCGCCGCCATCAGCGCTTTGGGGCGCGCCTACGCCGCGGCGCTCGGGGCCTCCGAGCTGAAATTCGATATGCTGTTCGGGCCCGCCTACAAGGGAATACCGCTGGTCACCATGACGGCGGCGGCGCTCGCGGACACCGGCCGCAATGTGCCGTTTGCGTTCAATCGCAAGGAGGCCAAGGACCATGGCGAGGGCGGCAGCATCATCGGCGGCCCCTTGAGCGGAGCCGTGCTCATCGTCGATGACGTCATCACCGCGGGTACGGCGATTCGCGAATCCATTGAAATCATCCGGGCGGCCGGCGCCAGGCCGGCCGGGGTGCTGCTCGCGCTGGACCGCCAGGAACGCGCCCCCGAAAGCCCACTGTCCGCGGTCCAGGAAGTCGAGAATCAGTACGGGATACCGGTCATCACGGTCGTCAATCTGGCCGACCTCATGCACCATGTCAGGGTCCAGGGGCGCGGGGACGACCTCTCGCGAATGCAAACCTACCGGGATCGCTACGGACTGGCAGATTGAGGCGTAGGCCCTGGAAAACCGGGGCCGCTCCGATCACAATGGCGGCCGATTCCCTTAAGGAAACGCGCTTGAAGAACATCGCTTCGATACTGTGTGCGGGGGCACTGCTCGCGTCGACATGTTTCGCTGCCGGGACCGGTTCCTCTAACGGCCGTACGCTCTATAAATGGGTGGACGCTCAGGGGGTCACCCATTACGGCGACCAGGTCCCGCCGGAATATGCGGGCCGAGAGCAGCAGATCATCAATGCCCAAGGCGTGGTGATCAATCGCGTCGAGGCCCAAAAGACCCCCGAACAGATGGCTGTTGAAGAACAAAAGAAGGCCGACGTGCTGCAGGGCCAGAGCCGGGATCACAATTTGCTGAGCGCCTATGCGTCGGTGCAGGAAATCGAACGCCTGCGCGACCAGCGCCTCACGTTGCTGTCGGACCAGATCAAGGTCACCTCCCAATTTCTCGAGGTTCTGAACGGCAAACTAGCCAAACTGCGCACCAGCAGCATGCGCTTCAAGCCCTACAGCAGCGATGCGGCCGCCCCGCCCATGCCGGATCAAGTCGCCGAGGATCTGGTACGCGTGGGAAATGACATCCACACGCAAGAGCAGAATCTGCGCGCGAAGCAAACCGAGGAATCGACGATGCGTAATCAGTTCGAGAGCGACATCCAGCGCTTCAAAGAGCTGAAGGTCACCCATTGACGCCGAAGACTCGAATTGTCCTCGGGATCACCGGGGGCATTGCCGCCTACAAGAGTCCTGACCTGGTCCGCCGGCTGATCGAGCGCGGCGCGGACGTGCAGGTCGTCATGACGGACGCAGCGCAACGATTCGTGTCCCCCATGAGTTTTCAGGCCGTCTCGGGCCGGCCGACCCGCAGCGATCTGTGGGATGGAGCGGCGGAGGCCGCCATGGGCCACATCGAACTCGCGCGCTGGGCGCAGGTAGTGCTCATCGCCCCGGCCAGCGCGGATTTCATTGCGCGATTGGCCGGCGGCCGAGCGGACGATTTGTTGGCCACCCTGTGCCTCGCCACCGAAGCACCCATCGTTCTTGCACCGGCGATGAATCGGGTCATGTGGGCCAACAAAGCCACGCAGGCCAATTTGGAGACGCTGATTTCACGGGGGGTACGTGTCTTGGGACCCGGGTCCGGCAATCAGGCATGCGGAGAGATCGGCGAAGGACGCATGTGGGAACCCGTCAAACTCGCTGAAAGCCTCTTGGAACCCCCGCCCAACGCCGGACTCTTGGCGGGTCTCAACGTACTCATCACCGCGGGACCCACCCGCGAGCGCCTCGACCCGGTCCGCTATCTCACGAACCGCAGCTCGGGAAAAATGGGCTTCGCCGTTGCCGCCGCGGCCCGCGAGGCCGGCGCGCATGTCACCATCGTCACCGGCCCCGTGCAGCTGCAGACGCCGGCCGGTATCACACGCATCGACGTCGAGAGCGCGCGTGACATGTACGCCGCGGTTCACCGCCAAGTGGCGGACGCCGATGTGTTCATCGCCGCGGCGGCCGTGGCCGATTTTCAACCGGTGACCGTCGCCAAGTCCAAGATCAAAAAGCAGGGCGTCGCCGTCAAACTCGACCTCGAGCCCGCGCCCGACATCATCAAGTCGGTCGCGGACATGGCCAAGCGCCCCTTCGTGGTCGGCTTTGCCGCCGAAACCGACGA
>JBARBX010000691.1:0-4870 GCA_049793535.1 Steroidobacteraceae bacterium
CCGGCGGAATCGGGGCCGCGCTCCGTCATGCCCACCAGCATGGGCACCATGAGCGCGCCCAACTGATCGCGCAACGCAGGATTCTTGACCAGAAGACCGACTATTCCACACATGCGACAGCTCCTAGAAGAATTCGAGATAGCGGCGCGATTCCCAATCGGACACATGGCGCGAATACTCCGTCCACTCCATGCGCTTCAGACGGATGAATTCGCGTGCCAGCTCCGCTCCCAAGCCGTTGCAGATCACCGCGTTCTGTTCGAGCGCGTCGATTGCCTCGTTCAGGGACTGCGGCAGCAGCTTGATCCCTTTGGCGGCCAGCTCCTCGGGCGTAAGCTGGTACAGGTTGATGTTCTGCGCCGGGCCCGGATCGAGCTTCTTGTCGATCCCGTCGAGCCCCGCGGCGATGATGGCGGCGGAGACAAGATAGGGATTGCATCCGGAATCCGGCAGCCGGATTTCGAGGCGTCCATATGGCACGCGGACGCAGGCGGTGCGGTTGTTGTCGCCGTAGGCGATGTAGGCGGGCGCCCAGGTGGCGCCCGACAGCGCGCGGCCAACGACCAGGCGCTTGTAGGAATTCACCGTCGGCGCCGCGACGGCGCACAGGGCGCGCGCATGCTTGAGGATGCCGCCCAAGAAATGGTAGGCCATGGTCGAGAGCCCCATGCCCGATTTGTCGTTCTTGTCGTAGAACGCGTTCTTCTGCTTCGCCGAGCCGATCGAGACATGAAAATGCGCGCCGCTGCCGGCGCGGTTGGCGAACGGTTTCGGCATGAAAGTCGCCGTCATGCCGTGCTTGTGAGCGATCTCGCTGGCGGCCATCTTGACGAAGGTGAAGTTGTCCGCGGACTTGAGCGCATCGGCATAGGTGAAGTTGATCTCGAACTGGCCGTTGCCGTCCTCGTGGTCGATTTGGTAGACGTCGATCCCCACGGCGCGCAGCGACGCCACCATTTCATCCAGCACCTCGCGCGTGCGGAACAGCCCCTTGTAGTCGTAGCAGGGCTTGTCGAGATTGTCGGTGGGATCCGCCGGTCCCAGGCTCCCGTCCGCGCCGCGCGACAGCAGCATGAACTCGGGCTCTATCCCGGTGTACAGGGTGAGCCCGCGCTCGGTGAGGCGCGCGATCTGCGCTTGCAGGGCCACCCGCGAGCAGTAGGGATAGGATTTCTTGTTGACCACCCCGTTGCAAACGATGCGCGCATAGCCCGGCATCCAGGGAATGTCCTGCAGCGTCGACAGATCGCCGACCGCCATGTAGTCCGGACCTTCCGGACCCATGCCGAAGCCCCACAGTGCAAAACCGGCGAAGCCCGCTCCTTCGTTAAGCACCATCTCCAGATGCTCCACCGGCACCGCCTTGGCCTTCGCGGCGCCGTGGATATCCACGAATTGCGCGAGCACGTAGCGGGTCTTGTGTTCTTCGAAAAATTTCTTTGCCGCTTGCAGATTCATCACGAAACCCCCGTATATCGACCACCGCATTCAACGACCACCGCGCCCAAGGACTCGCCCAAGTAATGACCGAACGTAGGATCGCACCAGATCCGGTATTGGCGCTCGCCCGCGCCGCCCTGCCCGGCTTCGAGGCCCTGCGGCACCACGAGCACCGCCACCCCTATCATGAGCGTCATGATCACCGGATGGGAGTGGAGCGGCAGCGCCGCAAAATTCACGTTGCAAACCTCGGCGAGCACGTCGTGGACCCGAGCGCCGCCGAGAAGAAAGCCCCAGTCCTCGCGCGGCACCGGATACACGCCCGACGGGCGCTGCTCCAAGGACGACGAAATCCGCTTCAGAGCCGCCCCCGCGACGGTTCCCTCGAGAAAGAATTCGAGCTGACCGAGACGCGCCACCAGCAAGGTATCGGAGTGCGCCCAGGTATTGGGCGCCGCCGGCAGCACGATCCCCTGGGCGGCCAGCCACTGGGGCGCCTGCGGGCCCTTGAGGCCCGCCCGTTCGCGCTGCTTGCACAGCTTCAGAGTTGGAGCACTCATGCGCCGGAGCCCGCCTTTTGCCGCAAATTCTTCGGATCGTAGAACGGCGCCGGCACGACCCTCGCCGCCAGCAGCTCGCCGTTTTCGCCGCGGATTCGAATGTCCCGCCCGACTTGTGCCAGATCCGGGGACAGCATGGCGAGGCCGATGGATTTATTCAACGCCCGGGAGTGAGTCACGCTCGTGACGCGTCCGGCGATGGCCCCGTTCTCGATGACCAGGTGGCATTCCTTGGGCAGCGGCGCGCCGGCGGCCAGTTCGATGCCCACGAGTTTTTGCCGGGGCCCGCGGGTCTGCAATATGCGCAGGCTGCGCTGCCCGACGAAGAACGGCTTCTTCATGGCCACCGCCCATTGGGCACTCGCCTCGTAGGGGTCGGTCAATCCGTCCGTGTCCTGGCCGACGATCAAATGTCCCTTCTCCAAGCGCAGCACGCGCTGCGCTTCCACTCCGAAAGGCCGCAAGCCCTTGCGCAGCCCCGCGGCGTACAGGGCCTGCCACACTTCGGCACCGCGACCGGCCGCCACGTGAATTTCATAGCCCAGCTCGCCGACGAAGCCCACCCGCAGCAACCGCGCCGGAGCGCCGGCGACCGGCCCTTCGCGCACGGCGAGATAGGGAAACGCCTCATCCCGCAGATCTAAGTCCGTCAAAGTCTGCAGTATCTCCCGGCTCGAGGGACCCGCGAAATTGAACGCGGCGCGATGACCGGTGACGTTCACCAGCGCGCAATCGAGGCCCCATAGCGCATTCCACCGCAGCAATTCGCGAAACACCGTGGCCGAACCGCCGGTGGTGGTCGTGAAATAGAACAGATTCTCTTCCACGCGGGCAATGACGCCGTCATCGACGATGACGCCGGACTCATCCAGCATCAGCCCGTAGCGGGTCATGCCCACCTTCAAGTCGGAGTAGCGTCCGGCGTAGGCGCGATCCAGAAACTGCCCGGCATCCGGACCGTGGACTTCGATCTTCCCCAAGGTCCCCACGTCGATGAGGCCAACGGTGTTGCGTACGGCGTGAACCTCGGCTTCGATGCTCTGCGAGCGGCTCTCCCCGGACACCTGGTAGTACTCGGGTCTTCGCCAGTTGCCCGCCGGCATCCAAACCGCGCCGAGCTGTGCATGCAGCCCGTCGACAGGAGTGCGCCGCTCGGGATAGAAGCTGCGCCCGGCCAGCAGTTTCAGGGGCACCGGGTGGTACATGGGCCGGGCCGTGGTCAGTCCGAGAGCCTCCACGCCGATGCCGCGGTAGCGGGCGAGTATGCGCAGCGCGTTCATGTTGGAGTGCTTGCCCTGCGAGGGGCCCATGCCCACCGTGCTGTAGCGCTTGAGCAGCTCGCTTGAATCGAATCCCTCCTGCGCGGCGTTTTCCAAATCCTTGACCTGCAGATCCTCGTCGAAATCGACGAAGTTCTTGGCCCGCGGATGATCGATGACGGGGAAACGATGCGACGGACAGCGCAGGCTGCGGGCAACGGTCTCGCCGCTCGGCACGCCGAATCCCGTATGCGCCGCCGCCTGCGATCCGGCGCGGCGGCCGTCGGCGAGGCGGGACTCTGTGTCGTAGACGCCGTTCAGGCGACCGGCCGCGAAGATTCCCGCCGGCAGCACCGACGGAACGAATTGCTGCAGCTCTTCGGCGAATCGCGTCGTCCCGCCGGCTTGCAGCAGCAGTTGTGCCGCGGCAGCCCACCCCACGCTCATCAATAGGGCATCGCACTCGATGTGCCGCGGCGCGCGCACATCGAGCTGGCCCGAGGCTTGGAGCGGCACAACCGTCAATCCCGCCACTCTCCCGTCCGCCCCGCGAACGGCCTCGAAGGGAGCGCTCGCCCGCAGCAGCTCAACGCCCAGGCCGCGGCATGCCGCGACGGCTGCGTCGTCCTCCGGTTCGGCGCGCAGATCCACGATGGCGGCCGCGGTGACTCCGTGCGCATGCAGCTCGAGACAGTTCCGGTAGGCTTCCAGGTTGCCGGCGACGATCACCGGCCGGCGGCCCGGGGCGACGCCGTGGCGCAGGAGCAATCGCGCCGCGCCCGACGCCAGCAGCACGCCGGGCAAATCGTTGTTGCGGAACACGGCCGGCTGCTCGATCACTCCCGTGGCGAACACCACGGCCCGCGCGCGCATCTTGGTCATGCGCGCAGCTTCTGCCAGGGCAACCCAATGATCCGCGTAATAGCCGGCCGCAACCGTGGCGGGGAACAATGCGATGCCGGGCGAATCCTGCACCGCCCGCAGCAACGCCGGCGGCGCCCCGTTGCCGGTGAGCCGCGGCGACTCATCCACCACGGCAACCTGCGCGCCCGCCTGCGCCGCCGCCAGCGCGGCCGAAAGAACGCTCGGGCCGCCGCCGATCACCAACACATCGCAAAATCCATAGCGCTTCGGGGTGGCCGCGCGCGCTGCGTCCAAAGTCACTCTCCCTAACCCCGTGAGCGCGCGGAACATGCGCTCCCAACGCGGGAACAGGCGTTTGGAATGAAAGGCCTTGTAGTAGAACCCCACCGGCAGCAGCGGCGCGAACCGGTCCAGCACTCGCGCCCTGTCGTGGCGCAGGCCGCCGAAGGTATTGATCGCCGTCACGCACATGCCGTCGCACAGCCAGGTCACGTCGCCGCGCACGTTCGGCACCCCGTCGACCTGGAACAAAAGATTGCTGTCGTGATCGGCGAACGACAGGATGCTGCGCGGACGGTGGTACTTGAAGCTGCGCGCCATGTACGGCACCCCGGCCGCGGCCAGCGCCGAAGAAATCGTATCGCCCGAATACCCTTGGTATTCGCGGCCCTCGAACGTGAAGCGCAGCGGCGCGGAGCGCTCGATCCACTCGCCGGCGGGCGATTCGAGTCGGTACATCACGGGGCG
>JBARBX010000692.1:0-4001 GCA_049793535.1 Steroidobacteraceae bacterium
GGCCTGTATGGCATGAAGGATGTATTGGGACTTTGAGAAGAAGCATGGACAGTGATCGCGGGCATCGTTAATATTCGCGCCCGGAAACTGATCGCGAATCAACCCATAAAGCGGGAGGACGTTCTTACAGGAGCGCCTCCCGCTTTGCGCATCTACGGAAAGCGCCGTAGCGCAAAGCGAGGAACCGGAGTGTCGACACCTGCAGTGCTAGCTCTCGAAGATGGCACCGTGTTCCGAGGCGTCTCAGTAGGCGCAAAAGGCAACACGACGGGTGAAGTAGTTTTCAATACGGCCATCACCGGGTACCAGGAGATCCTCACGGACCCCTCGTACTGCCGGCAGATTGTCACGCTCACCTTTCCCCACATCGGCAATACCGGCACGACACCCGAGGATCTGGAGTCGGGCGCGGTCTACGCCGCCGGCCTCGTGATTCGCGATTTACCGCTGCTGCATTCGAACTGGCGCGCCACCGAGTCACTGCAGAGTTTCCTGCTCCGCTGCAAGGTCGTGGCGATCGCCGACATCGATACGCGCAAGCTCACCCGCCTGCTGCGCGAGAAAGGCGCGCAGTCGGGGTGCATCATGACGGGCGACAACATCGACGACAAAGCCGCGGTGCGCGCGGCCAAGAAATTTCCCGGATTGAAGGGGATGGATCTCGCCAAGGCGGTGACCACCAAGAAGATCTATCAATGGAACGACGGACTGTTGTGGAAGTCCTCGTCCAAGCCGCCGCGGCCGCAGAGCCGGGTGCACGTGGTGGCCTACGACTTCGGGATGAAGCGCAACATTCTGCGGATACTCGCCGAGCATGGCTGCCGCATGACCGTGGTGCCTGCACAAACACCGGCAGATCAAGTGCTTGCGATGAATCCTGATGGTATATTCTTAAGTAACGGGCCCGGTGATCCCGAGCCCTGCGACTACGCCATCGCGGCGATCTCGCGCTTTCTCGAGACGGACATACCCGTGTTCGGCATTTGCCTGGGTCACCAATTGCTGGCGCTCGCCAGCGGCGCCAAGACTCTGAAGATGAAATTCGGCCACCACGGCGCCAATCATCCGGTGTCGGAGATCGACTCCGGCCGGGTGCTCATCTCCAGCCAAAATCACGGTTTCGCGGTGGATGAGGCGACCTTGCCCGACAATCTGCGTGCCACGCATCGCTCCTTGTTCGACGGCACCCTGCAGGGACTCGCGCGCACCGACCGACCCGCGTTCAGCTTCCAAGGACATCCCGAGGCCAGCCCCGGCCCGCACGATGTGCGCCTGCTGTTCGAGCACTTCATGTACTTGATGGTGAAGCGCATGCAGACCCTGTCGCGAGGCCGCAATTCCGTCAAACAGAAAACGGCGGAAGGGTAATGCCCAAGCGTACCGACCTCGACAGCATCCTCATCATCGGCGCGGGACCCATCATCATCGGCCAGGCATGCGAGTTCGACTATTCCGGGGCTCAGGCCTGCAAGGCCTTGAAAGAGGAAGGTTATCGGGTCGTCTTGGTGAACTCGAACCCCGCCACGATCATGACCGATCCAGAGACGGCGGATGCGGTCTACATCGAACCCATCAACTGGCGGACCATTGCGCGCATCATCGACAAGGAGCGCCCCAACGCCCTGCTGCCCACCATGGGCGGCCAGACGGCGCTCAACACCGCACTCGACTTGGTGCGCGAGGGGGTGCTCGAGAAGTACAACGTCGAGATGATCGGCGCCTCGCAGCGCGCCATCGACATGGCGGAGGACCGGGAGTTGTTCCGCCGCGCCATGGCCGACATCGGCCTCGAAACCGCACGCGCGCGCATTGCGCACAGCATGGAAGAGGCCTTGGCCGTACAGGCGGAAATCGGCTTCCCCACCGTGGTCAGGCCCTCCTTCACCTTGGGCGGCAGCGGCGGCGGCATCGCCTACAACCGCGAGGAATTCGAAGCCATCGTCGCGCGCGGGCTCGATGCCTCGCCCACCAATGAGGTGCTGCTCGAGGAGTCGGTGCTCGGCTGGAAGGAATATGAAATGGAGGTCGTGCGCGACCGGATCGACAATTGCATCATTGTCTGTTCGATCGAGAACCTCGATCCCATGGGGGTGCATACCGGCGATTCGATCACGGTGGCGCCCGCGCAAACCCTGACCGATCGCGAATACCAGCGCTTGCGCGACGCCTCGATCGCGGTGCTGCGCAAGATCGGCGTCGACACCGGCGGGTCCAACGTGCAGTTCGCGATCAACCCCGAGGACGGCCGGGTGCTGGTCATCGAAATGAACCCGCGGGTGTCGCGCTCATCGGCGCTGGCATCGAAGGCGACGGGATTTCCGATCGCGAAAATCGCGGCGAAGCTTGCGGTGGGCTATACCTTGGATGAGCTCAGGAATGAGATCACCGGCGGTGCCACTCCGGCCTCCTTCGAGCCCAGCATCGACTACGTCGTCACCAAGATCCCGCGCTTCACCTTTGAGAAATTCCCCGGCGCGAACTCGCGCCTGACCACGCAGATGAAATCGGTGGGCGAGGCCATGGCCATCGGGCGCACCTTCCAAGAGTCGATGCAGAAGGCGTTGCGCAGCCTGGAGACCGGACTCGATGGTTTCGATGAGCAGTTGACGCTGCCCTTGACGGATGAGGCGGCCGAGAAACTGTCCTATGAGTTGCGTTGGCCGGGACCGAACCGGATCCTGTACGTGGCGGACGCGTTTCGCGCCGGCTGGACTTTGAGCCAAGTGTTCGAGGCCACCAAGATCGATCCGTGGTACCTGGCGCAGATCGCGGACCTGTTGCGCGAGGAGGCCGTGCTCGCCAAGGAAGGACTCGAGAGCTTGGAGCCGCCGCGACTGCGTGCCCTGAAGCGCAAGGGCTTTTCCGATGCGCGCATCGCCAAATTGGTGGGCCGCGACGAGGCCACGATTCGCAGCCGGCGCCGCAAGCAGGGGCTGCACCCGGTGTACAAGCGGGTCGACACCTGCGCCGCGGAGTTCGCGACCTCCACCGCCTACCTGTACTCCACCTACGAGGAGGAGTGCGAGGCGAACCCCAGCAGCCGGCGCAAGATCATGATTCTGGGCGGCGGTCCCAATCGCATCGGCCAGGGCATCGAATTCGACTACTGCTGCGTACATGCCGCCATGGCGCTGCGCGAAGACGGATTCGAGACCATCATGGTGAACTGCAATCCGGAGACCGTCTCGACCGATTACGACACTTCGGATCGGCTGTACTTCGAACCCCTGACCTTCGAAGACGTCATGGAGATCATCGAGAAGGAGAAACCGGAGGGCGTGATCGTGCAATTCGGCGGGCAGACGCCGCTGAAACTGTCGCGCGCACTCGCCGCGGCGGGCGCTCCCATCATCGGCACCACTCCCGACAGCATCGATGTCGCCGAAGACCGCGAGCGTTTCCAGAAGCTGGTCACCACCTTGAAGCTCAAGCAGCCGGCCAACGCGTCGGCGCGCACCGAGGATTCGGCGGTGCTGCTCGCCCGGGAAGTCGGCTTTCCGCTGGTGGTGCGCCCGAGCTATGTCCTGGGCGGGCGGGCCATGGAAATCGTGTTCAACGAGGACGACCTGCGCCAGTACATGATCGATGCGGTGAAGGTGTCGAACGACAGCCCCGTGCTGCTGGACCGGTTTCTCGACCTCGCCATCGAGGTAGATGTCGACGCCGTGAGCGATGGCGAAGACGTGCTCATCGGCGGCATCATGGAGCACATCGAGCAGGCCGGGGTGCATTCCGGGGATTCAGGCTGCTCGCTGCCGCCCAACAGCCTGTCGCGCGAGATGCAGGCGGACCTGCGCGAGCAGACGCGCAAACTGGCGCGCGCGCTGAACGTCGTGGGACTCATGAACGTGCAGTTCGCCATCCAGGCCGGCGTCATCTACGTGCTCGAGGTCAACCCGCGCGCCTCGCGCACCGTGCCGTTCGTCTCCAAGGCGACCGGGCTGCCGCTCGCCAAGATCGCCGCGCGCGTCATGACGGGCCGCAAGCTCAAGCAGCTGGTG
>JBARBX010000693.1:0-2242 GCA_049793535.1 Steroidobacteraceae bacterium
ACCGTAGGGTTACAATAATGAGTAACTTGGAATAGCGGAATCTTAGGTGACAGGGAGTCATTGTCCGACCTAACAGAGGAAGGGTGTCAACGCCGGACGAAAACTGCTCATTTATGGCGGTTGAAAATTGCACACTTTGATTGAGGTGTCGAACCTCAGTGCGCCTTCGCCTCCTTTTTTCGGGTTTGCCTGGCTGATTGATTGACCTGCTCCTCGGCTTTGGGTTGGATTGCATGCCAAAGGTCCGTGTGCTCGCGCATTCGATAGCTGTTGCCGCGGATATTAACGACGTGACAGTGATGCATGAGCCGATCGATGAGGGCTGCGGCCATCACTTCATCGCCCAAGATATCGCCCCAGTCCTCGAAACCCTTGTTTGAAGTCAGAACCGTCGAGGCATGCTCGTAACGCGCATTGATGAGTTGGAAGAACAGAACCGCGCCATCTCGATTGACCGGCAGATAACCGATCTCATCGACCACCAATAATGCTGGATGAGTCAAGACGCGCAGCCGGCGGGCGAGCTGACCGGCGGCTCGAGCTTGTTCGAGCGACTCGATGAGATTGACCAGAGTTCCGTAGTAGACCCGACGTCCAGACTCTGCGGCGGCGATGGCGAGGGAAATTGCCAGATGAGTTTTACCAACGCCCGGCGGACCTAGAAAAATGACGTTCTCTCGCCGTTTAACGAATCCGAGCTCGTGCAGGCTCTCCAATTGCTCACGCTGAATCGAGGGCTGGAAGGCAAAATCGAACTGCCTAATTGTTTTGACGGCCGGAAGTCGCGATGAGCGCATGGCGGTTTGCAGGCGGCGGTTGTTCCGAAGGCTAATCTGCGCACCGAGCAATCGCTCGAGCGCCTCGCCAGCGGTGACCGAGCCTCGATCGACTTCTGCCAAGATGTCATCGACTGCTTCGAGCGCTCCGGGGAGCTTTAAGTCCGCAAGCATCTCGCGGATGTGATCGCGTCGCACGGCACTCATCGGATAGCGTCCGCGTAGACACTCAAGGACCGACGCTGTACTTCAATCGCAGAGCCGGTTCGCTTCGCTGGGGGGCTTGGGGCCACCGCGTGCAGTCGCGGATAAGGCGCTGGCGCCAGGGATTTAAGGGTCTGACGCTCATCGCGCTCGAAGCGCCGCTGCGGGGACTCCTCGATCGTGCGGTGCCGGCGCAGGTTCGCCGTCTGCTGCACCCAGTACTCGGCTTGGGCGTTCAGATCCGCATCGTTGATGAATGTGCGGCCGTAGAAGAAGCTCTCTCGAAGATAGCGGATCGGGCGCTCAACTTTGCCCTTCGTTTTTGCTCGATATGGCCGGCAGGCGCGCGGCCGAAAGCCCCAGTGCGCGGCGAAGCGCAGAAACTCGCCGTTCAGTACCAGCGCGCCGTCGCAGAATCGCTCGTCGCCGATCACCACTGCCCTCATTTGGTCAAATAGCAGCTCTTGCGGCACGCCGCCGAAGGCATTGAAGGCACTCTCCAGGCCTGCAAAGAGAATCTGCATGCTCTGGCGGGCGAAAAACTTAAGCCACAACAGCCGTGAGTACCCGAGCACGACGATGAGTGCATAGCGCCGGCCCCACGGTAAGTTGAACGAGGCAAAATCTACCTGGCCCTGAAAGCCGGCTGGCGTCTCAAATCGCTGCACCGCATCGTCCAGGTCCCGAGGGCGAATCTCCCGAACGTAATCTTTGATCTGCGTATATCCGCCGGCGTAGCCGTCGCTGCGAATCTCCTCGAACAGACGCTGCGCCGTCAACCGCGGATACAACTGCAGCCGAGCTTGAATGATGCCCCTGTACCGATCGAGCTTCCGGGACACCCGCGGCCGCGGTTTATAGATCACCGCCGCGTCGTCCACCTCCCGATCCAGTTGGGCCGTCTCGATCCAGTGGTAAACCGTCCGCCGGCTCACCCCGAAGCGCCTCGCCAGCTCCGTCTTGCCCACTCCCTGCTCCAAATAATGGCGTAACAACACTCGTCTCTCCCGTGAATACATAGCAGGCAACTCCGCGTGATCGCTTTGTTGCCTAGGGGAAACGGCGGCGGGGCCGCCGTCAACGAGTGTGCAATTTTGGTCCGCCGAAACTGTGCAATTTACGCCCGCCGCTTACAAGCGCTTCCGCATCCGACCAAAGCGACATGTTTACCAGGAAAAGTGGATCGGACGTGCTCTGAATATCGGTAGCGTTACCGGCCTCGCTCTGCAGCCGCCACACGAAGCCTGGCGACCGCTCGGCCA
>JBARBX010000694.1:0-21960 GCA_049793535.1 Steroidobacteraceae bacterium
GCATAGAGCTGCGTTGCGTTCTGCACGAGCCCGGTCAACATCGCGACCAGCCCCCATGTGAGGAGAATGCGCGCGAACCAAATGCGGGCGCCGATTCGATGCAATATGAGATTGCTCGGAACTTCGAACAGGAAGTAGCCGCAGAAGAATATCCCCGACAGCAACCCGTATTGTTCGCTGGAGAGGGCGAGTTCGCGATTCATGTCGAGCGACGCGAAACCCACGTTGATTCGGTCCAGGTAGGCGACGACGTACAGCAGAAACAACAGGGGAAGCAGATGCCGTCGCAGCTTGCGCCCGAGGCCATCGTCCGAGCGCGCCTCCGGATCCATCGGATTGCTGCGATTCTCTGGATCGGCGGTTTCGGCCATGGCAGGGCTCTTGAAAGGTAGCCTGCATATTCCCGGATGGCGGATCGATTGGCAACTTGCGCCGGCCCTCGCTGCGCACCCTCACGGCACTTGTGATAGCCTATTTGGGGCTAACAAAATTCAAAGGGAATTGAGTCCATGGACAAAGATTCGGGACCTGGATCGCCACCCCAAACTTCTCTCCAAGCGCCCGAACCGCTGCACTTCACCGGCAGCGGCGCCGAATACTTCGGCATCTGGATCGTCAATTTGCTGTTGACCATCGTCACCCTAGGTATCTATTCAGCGTGGGCCAAGGTGCGGCGGCTGCAGTACTTTTATCGGCACACCAGCGTGGCCGGATCGAGCTTCGATTTTCACGGCAGCGCGGCCAGGATCTTGATCGGGCGCATCATCGCCCTCGCGATGCTGATCGCCTACAACTACTCGGTGCGCCTGCGTTCGCCGCTGACACTGGTCATCCTGGCCGGAATCGCGATCGTCATGCCGTGGCTGCTGCGCAATTCGTTCCGATTTCGGCTTTACAATACCAGCTGGCGCGGCACGCGCTTTCATTTCCGGGGCGCGGTGGCCCGAGCCTATCGGGTTTTCCTCCTGAATGGGTTTCTGACCCTGCTCACGCTCTATGTCATGGCGCCCTTCATGCATCAGCGCTTGAAGGCGTACCAGCACGACAACACTTGGTTCGGGCGCACGCAGTGTTCCTTTCATGCGCGGGTCGGCCAGTTCTACGTGGTCTACCTGCTGCTGCTCGCCGCCGTCGTGGCCTTCGCCGTGGTATTCGGCCTCAGCGGAATCGGCGCGGTGTTCGTGGCATCGTCGCAAGCACAGAAACATGGCGGTCATGTCAATCCGCTCGCCGTCGTCAGAGCGCTGGCCATCCTCTATGCCGAGCTGATCGCGATCGGGATTTCGATCGGGCCGGCGTTTCATGCGCTCGTCACCAACCTGATCTGGAACAACACTCGTCTCGGCGAGCATCGCATACAGTGCAACATGTCGCCGTTCGTACTCATTTGGATCACCGTGAGCAACTTCGTGCTGGTGGTGCTGACCCTGGGATTTTTCGTTCCCTGGGCCATGGTGCGCCTGGCGAAGTATCAGTTGGAGTCCGTGCGGCTGCTGCCGGCCAGCGACCTACAGGAGTTCGTGGAGGCGGAACCCGAGACCATCGGCGCGGTCGGTGAGGAAGCGGCGACCGCGTTCGATTTCGATATCTCCCTATAGCCCCTTGGGCTGACCATGGTTGGCGCGAACTACTACGACGGACGCTCCACCCGCGTTCGCGTCGTCAATCTGTCGGTGGTCGGCGAAGACCTCATCATTGCCGGCGAAGACGTCGATGTCCGCGTGCCTTTTGCCAAGGTTGTGGTGGATGAGCGCCTCGGCCGGGCGCCGCGCCGGCTGCGCCTGGAAGACGGCGCCTTCTGCGAAGTGCGCGACCTGGATGCGCTCGACACCCTGTTGTCGGCGACGCGCCATCGCGATGGGTGGGTCGATCGCATGCAGCGTCGGCTGCCACTGGTGCTTTTTTCGCTGGTCGCCTGTGTGGCGTTGGTGGCCGCAGGGTACAAATGGGCGTTGCCGTGGGCGGCGGCCAAGGGCGCGCAGAATCTGCCGCCCGCCATCGGCAAAACGTTGTCCGTGCAGACCCTCAAAGTGCTGGACGGAAAGATCCTCTTGCCAAGCAAGATCTCCCCGGAGAAACAGCAGGCGCTGGGCGCCCAATTTCACGCACTGCGGCTGCCCGAGGGCGGCACCGCGGACTCAGTACTGCTGTTTCGAAACTCCCCCCAGCTCGGGGCGAATGCGTTCACCCTGCCCGACGGCACTGTCATCGTTCTGGACGATCTGATCACCATCATCGATGACGATCCGCAGACTCTGGCGGTTCTCGCCCATGAACTGGGTCATGCGCGCAGGCGTCACGGCCTGCAGCTATTGCTGCGCAGCTCCGCGGTCGGCGCATTCTGGACATTTTATATCGGGGACATCAGCAATCTGCTGGCAGCGGCGCCGGCCGCCTTGCTGCAGGCGAAGTATTCGCAGGATCTCGAGAGGGAGGCCGACGACTATGGAGCGGCAGTCCTCATGCACAACGGGATGTCGCCGGCATTGCTCGCCGACGCCCTCAAGAAGATCTCGGCATCCCGTCCCGGCTCTTCCGGGGGCGGGTACCTGTCGAGCCATCCTTCGACCGACGAGCGTCTGCGTCACTTAGGAACACTCGCCGCGGCCTTCAAGAACAGATAACGCCGCCAGGGAAAGCAGCGCCTTGGATACACCATCGGCGCGCCCGGCGCCGATGACACGGTATTCTGGACTACGGCCGCAAGGAGGCGGTGTAAGCGGCAATCGAGACCATGTCGGCGAGCGTCAACTTGGCGACCGGCGCCTTCATCAACTCAGCGGCTACTCCCGCGCGCGTGCCATGCTGAATGTCATAGAGCTGCCGCACCACATAGCTGGGGGAACGGCCAGCAATCGATGGCACGTTGCCGAGGCCTTTGAGATCCGGACCGTGGCAGATGGAGCATTGGAGGGTCTTGCCCGAGCCTCCGGTCGCCACCAGCGATGCACCTTGCTTGATGCTGCCCACGGGCACGTAGGCGACGAATCCCGATGCGTCGTCGCGCAATTCGGTGCGGTCCAGGTTCTCGGGCGTCTCGATGATTCGCTCGCCGATGGGCTCAAGGCCGGCGGCACCTGAGGCAACCAGCATCCAGCCCGACACCTGCGTCTTCTGCACCGAGCTGGTTTCGACCACCCGAATCCACGGCTGCGGATTCAAGCGGGAAAAATACTCGGCGGCGGTCTGCACCTCTTGCTCACTCGCATTAGTCGCGACACCGGTCATGTAGGCGGTCGGCAGATGCCTAGGCTCCGAACTCCTGCGCCGCCCGCTTCTGAAGTCCGCTATCTGCTGAAGGATGTAGGCCGCAGGGAGCCCGGCGATGGCGGCATTTTCCGGACGGCCTTGTCCGTTGGGCAGGTGGCAGTAGCCGCAGGCGAAAACACCCGGCTTTCGGCCATGCGCGACGATGTCCGGCATCGTCCCGTGATGGTCCGGATGCCAGTCCGGGGCACTGAACAGGTCGGTGACTTGCTCGACAGTGAACGCCGCGACGCTGCCCGGCACGCGCCGCGGCGTGTCATCGGCCGGCCGAGCTGCGGCTGCACCCGGCGGATTGATGGCATAGGCCCAATAGGGAGGGATTCCTTGAGTTCGCGCAACGGCCGTGACCGCGAAGGCGCACGCGCCGATGATGATCGAATATCTGACGACAGCCACTTCCATCCCCCCGGGAAATCTTCAATTTATTATTGCGCTCTCACCGGCATCCCAGGCCGCCACATCGAGCCACGTGCTCTGGTAAGTGGCGCCCTCACCCATGTCAGTATATCGATCCGAACACAGCATATTGACCGTTCCCGACACCGTCTCGTCGTCACGACGCTGGCCGGGAACGAATGCGACGCCGCGTTGAACCTCATCGCTGACCTGGAGTACCAGTCCGACCGTGCCTCGATCATTGAAGAGGCGCACCCGTTGTCCGTCCTTCAAGCTGCGCAAGCCGGCATCCTCGGGGTGCAGGACACACAGTGGCAGGCGCTCCTGGCGGCGCAACGACGCCACGCCGGAATAGGTGGTATGGGGTTGAAAAAATCCCGGCGCCGTGAGCAGCCGCAACGGCCAGCGAGCCGCCTCTCGAACCTCATACGGGTCTTCGCGCCAGTCCGGCATGGGCGGCACGTGCTTGGCTGCCAACGAGTCCGAGTAGAATTCGAGTTTTCCGGAGGGGGTCAGAAATCTCTGCTCGTCTTCGGGAACCATCCGCATGGGTCCGGCTGCGCGCACCGCGTCGGGATCGAGGGCGGCGCCGCCTCCCGGCGGATTGCGGCAGAGTTCGCGCATGAGATCTTTTTCGGACATTTGAAAGATGGGGTCGGTCAGTCGCATTTTCTGCGCCAACTGCTGCGCCAGCCGGTAATTGGACCTCGCCTGCCCGCGCGGTGCCACGGCCTGCGGAGCGTATTGCATGTAGTACGCTCCGTACGCTCGATACAGGTCCTCGGTTTCGAGGTACAGCGCGGCCGGCAATACAATGTCGGCATATCGAGCCGTGACGGACATGAAAGGATCGTGCACCACCGTGAACAAATCCTCGCGCTCGAGCCCGCGCCGCACCTTGCCCGCGTCCGGACAGGTCACCGCCGGGTTGTTGCTGGCGACAAATAGACCTCGGATGGGCGGGTCGGTCATTTCGAGGAGCGCCTCGCCCAAACGCAGATGATTGACCGTGCGCGCGGACGCCGGGCCGGATGGTTTGCAGACCGCGTCATAGTTCAGCTCGAAATAGTCTCCCGTGTAGAGCAGTGAGCCGCCGCCCGGCCGCGAATATGCACCGGTCACGCCGGGCAGCAGGGCCACGGAGCGTAGCGCCTGGCCGCCGCCCGAAAGTCGCGTCATGCCCTCGCCGATGCGGATGAACGACGCCTTGGCGCCGCCGTAAAGCGCGGCGAACCGCTCGACGTCCTCGCGGCTGAGTCCCGTGATCTCGGCGACCCGCCCCGGCGGGAAGCGCGGCAGCACCTCGCGTTCCAGGCGATCGAAGCCGATCGTGTGCTCGTCGAGGTAACTTCGGTCGCACACACCGTCGCGCACCAGGATGTGCATGACCCCGAGCGCCAGCGCCGCGTCGGTTCCGATTCGGATGGGAATGTGCCAGTCGGCGCTGACCGCGGTCCGGCTGCGCCGCGGGTCGATCACCACCACCTTCAATCCACGCTTGCGCTCCTCCGCGATTTTCGCCCAGAAGTGCACGTTGGTGGTGATCAGATCGCAACCCCAGGACACCAGAAGATCCGAGTGCACCACCGATTCCGGATCGGTGCCGCCAATCGGTCCCACGCTGGCGTTCCAAGCCTCGATCGCGCAGCTATCGCACACCGTGCCGGCGTCGAGGCGACTGGCCCCGAGGGCGTGGAACAGACCGTTCAACAGTCCCCGATTCATCAGCCCGGTATGCGCGCTGTAGGCGTACCCAAGCAGGGCGAGCGGGCTCGATTCGTCGATGATGGAGTGCCACTTGTCGGCGATTTCCTCCAATGCCTCGTCCCACCCGATGGCAGCGAACCTGCCCGCGCCTTTGGCGCCGATTCGCCGCAGCGGCGTGGCAAGCCGCTCGGGTGAATTCACCAGCTCGGCATCCCGATTGGTCTTGGCGCAGGCAAACCCGGCGGTGAACGGATGGTCTGGATCGCCCCGAACCTGCGTAACCCGCCCGTTCTCGACTTTGACGAGCAGCGAGCATGAATCGGGACAATCGTGCGCGCAAACAACGCGAATCGTCTGCATCGGCTTGACCTCTTAAGCGCGGCGCTCAGCGACCTGAATCTATCACGCGGCACTACTCTCGTCCCACCCATGGCAACGTGGGACAATCTGACGACAAGTCATTGCCGGGAGTGGGACATGAACGGACGAGTGGCGCTGGTCACAGGCGGCGGCCGGGGGATTGGGCGCGAGGCGGCGCTACTGCTGTCGGCGGCGGGAGCGCGCGTGATGATCGTGGCGCGCAGCGCCGCGGAGCTCAAGGCCGTTGGCCTCGACTACGTGGCGGCCGATCTCGGCACCCCCGAGGGCTGTGCCCTGGCCGTAGCCGAAACCGAGCGGCGGCTGGGACCGATCGACATCCTGGTCGTGAATCACGGCATCGGCTCGGCCCACGAGCGGCTCGTCTGGGAGCAGGATCCGCAGGTCTGGCGCGAGACGATGCGCATTAACCTTGACGGTCCCTTCGAGCTCGCGCGGCTGACGACGGGCGGCATGTGCCAGCGCGGTTTCGGCCGGCTGGTATTCACCAGTTCGACCGCCGGCGAGAAGGCGGAACGCCGCGGCAGCGCGTATACCGCGTCCAAGCACGGCGTCATCGGGCTTGCGCGCGCAATCGCCCAGGATGCCGGCCCCTTCGGAGTCACATCCAACGCCGTGCTGCCCGGCTGGGTGCGAACGGAAATGGCCGAACGCTCGGCCAGGGCGGAGGCGGAACGGCGCGGCATCACCGTCGAGCAGGTGTGGCGCGAGCGCGCCGACATCTATCCGCAGAAGCGGGTGCTGGAGCCGCGCGAGGTTGCGCAGGTGATCGCTTTCCTGTGCGGCGACGCCGCCGGAGGCGTGAACGGCGAGGCGATCACCGTGGCTCTCGGCGGCATGTCGTAGTCAATTGATTCGAGCCGCGCACGTATCGCACGCGGCCACGCGTTCAAGCAGCAGACTGCGCTCCCGGGCGTTGCTCGCAAGAGAGGCGGCGTGCGAGAACTCGGCACGCGCCTCGTCGAATCGACCGAGCCGCTCGAGCAAATCGCCCCGAACGCTGGGCAGCAAGTGGTACTCGCGCAGGCGCATTTCGTTGCGCAACCCATCGACGATCTCGAGGGCGGCAGCGGGCCCATAGGCCATCGAGACCGCCACCGCCCGGTTCAAGGTCACGACGGGCGACGGCTGCAATTCGTAGAGCGCGTCGTAAAGAGCGACGATTCGCGGCCAATCGGTCTCCTCCGCCGTGCCGGCGCCGGCGTGACACGCCGCGATGGCGGCCTGCAGACAGTACGGGCCGAATGGGCCGTCAAGGCTCTGCGCGCGCGCCAACGCCGCGAATCCCCGTCGGATGAGAAGCTGGTCCCACAGGGCACGCTTTTGCTTCAGCAGAAGAATGGGTTCGCCGGACGCGGTGACGCGAGCCGGCGTGCGGGAGGCCTGCAGTTCCATCAGCGCGACCAGGCCGTGGACCTCGGGCTCGGTGGGCGCGAGTTCCGCGAGTATTCTGCCCACGCGTAGCGCTTCCTCGCATAGCGCCGGGCGCATCCACTCATCCCCGGCCGTCGCCGCGTAGCCTTCGTTGAAAATCAGATAGACGACCTCGAGAACCGAGGCGAGCCGCTGTGCGCGTTCCGCGGCACCGGGAACCTCAAAGGGCACCCGCGCTTCGCCCAGTGTGCGCTTCGCGCGCACGATGCGCTGCTGGATGGCCGATTCCGAGGTGAGAAAGGCCCGCGCGATCTCCGCGGGCGTCAAGCCCCCCAACAAGCGCAGGGTCAGTGCGACGCGCCCCTCCATCGATAGGACCGGGTGGCAGGCGGAGAAAATCAACCGCAGCAGATCGTCGGCCACGTCTTCATGCGCCGAGAGCGGATCGCCCGCCGCGTTTTGACTGCCGAGAAGATCGGGATCGTGAGACATGATGGCGCTCTTCCGCTCCACTAGCTGCCGGTGCCGCAGCTGATCAATGGCTCGGTTCTTTGCGGTTGCCATGAGCCACGCACCCGGATTGTCCGGAATGCCGCTTTCGGTCCACTGTTCCAACGCCGCGAGCCATGCGTCCTGCGCGATCTCTTCAGCGAGCCCCACGTTGCGCAGCATCCGGGCCAGCTTCGCGATGATGGCCGCGGACTCCATGTGCCACACGGCCTCGATCGTGCGTTCGACTTCGTCCCGATTCACCGTGTCTCCTCACGCGGGACCGGTCACCGATAACACGGGCCGAGCTCGCGCACTTCGATGGTCGCCCACTCCGTCGCAGGGCATTCCCGTGCAATCTCAATCGCTTGTTCACGCGTGTCGCATGTCAGCAAAAAGAAACCGCCGATGGTTTCCTTCGCCTCCGCGAAAGGTCCATCGCGGACGATGGGCTTCTCACCCCGCCTGGTCACCCGCGCGGCGAGCGCCTCGGACCTCAGCGACTGACTCATGGTGAGAAGACCGCGTCGCTCGAGGTCCTCACTGAAACTCAGCATGCGATCGTAGACGCCGCGCCCCTCCTGCTCCGAACGCGCGCTGCGCTCGCCCGCCTTCTCCACCACCAGCAGCATGTAAGTCATCGGCTCACTCCGTACGTTCGAAATCTTCGGCGCCGAAGCAGGGGCGGATTTCGATATCCGAGTCCGTCAGCATGGGGTTCGGGCAGCGCTTGACCCATTCCACCGCCTCCTCGATCGACCGGACCTGCCAAATCCAAAAGCCGGCGACCAGTTCCTGGGTCTGCGCAAATGGGCCGTCGGTCACAGTGCGTCTGTTGCCGGAGAAGCGCACGCGCTTGCCCTGCCCGCTTGGGCGCAGGCCTTCTCCGGCCAAGAGGATCCCCGCTTTGACCAGCGATGCATTGAACTCACCCATGGCGGTCAGGAGCTCACGCGTGGGCATCACGCCCGCCTCGCTGTCCGGGGTGGCTTTGACGAGAACCATGACTTTCATTGCACGATCTCCATTAAATCAACAATTTACACTGCTCGTTGCCACCTGTGGCGGAATCCTTGCCTTACAACGTACGACGAACCAGGGGCTCCAAAATCGACAAAACCGCGCCGGCCGCCGGGCGCGGGCGCAATACGCCCGCCCCGTGGGCCACCCATCGTAATGTCGTCATGTTCGTGGCACAGTCGCGGCGGGGCACATAAGAAAAGGGAACAGGATGCCAGTCTCGAACGCTTATACCTCAGCCCCGGCTGCGATCGAGGTCCGCTCGATCGACTATGTGCCCGACGGCGAGCGGCACGGCGGTCTCGCCAGTCAATTCACCTTGTGGCTTGCAGCCAATCTGCAAATTACCGCGATCGTCACCGGCGCCCTTGCCGTGGTATTCGGCGGCGACGTGTTTTGGTCGCTGGTGGCACTCTTGTTGGGGCAGTTGATCGGCGGCGCCGTCATGGCGCTGCACGCGGCACAGGGCCCGCAGCTTGGGCTTCCGCAGATGATCTCTTCCCGCGTCCAGTTCGGCATCTATGGCGCAGTCATACCGATCGTGGCGGTGTGCCTGATGTATATCGGCTTTTCCGCCAGCGGCTGCGTGTTGGCCGGACAGGCGGTAGGTCAACTGCTGCATATCGACGATGGCTTTGGCATCGTGATCTTTAGCTGCTTCATCGTCATCGTCACGCTGCTGGGGTATAGGTTCATTCACCTCCTCGGACGAGTGGCGAGCGTGGTCGGCATCGCCGCATTTGCCTACATGTTCAGCAGACTGTTTGCGTACCACGATATTCCGGCCCTGCTGGCCCAGCGGCATTTCTCGCTGAGCCAGTTTCTGCTGGCGATGTCCTTGTCGGCGTCGTGGCAGATCGCCTACGGTCCCTACGTCGCCGACTATTCCCGCTACTTGCCGCGCGACACCTCGATCGGGCGGGTCTTCACCGCGGTGGGGCTCGGATCGGTCATCGGCTCGCAGGTGTCCATGACTTTCGGAGTGCTCGCCGCGGCGCTCGCCGGCAAGCAATTCGAGCATCATGAGGTGGCCTATATCGTGGGCCTCGGATCCACGGGTGCGGTCGCCGGCCTGCTCTATTTCAGCATCGCATTCGGCAAGGTGACGGTGACCTCGTTGAATGCCTACGGCAGCTTCATGTCGATGCTGACGATGGTGAGCGGTTTTCGCCCGGGCAGCCTGCGAATCTCGGTGCGGCACCGATTCCTTTACATTGTCTCGATGGTCGGCATTTCGGCACTGCTCGCGCTGACCGGGCGTCACTCCTTTCTGAAGGCGTTCGAGGGCTTTATCCTGTGCCTGCTCGCGGTGTTCACACCGTGGAGTGCGATCAACCTGATCGACTACTACTGCTTCACTCGGTCGCGCTACGATGTGCCGGCCTTATCCAATCCCGTTGGTCGCTATGGCCGCTGGAATATGACCGCTATCCTGATCTACGTGGTCGGAATCATGGTCCAGATTCCGTTTCTTTCCACGGCGTTCTACACGGGCCCGCTGGTCGAGCCGCTCGGCGGCGTGGACATCTCCTGGATTGTGGGCTTGCTCGTGCCGGGCGTGCTGTACTACACATTTGGGCGCGCCTCCCAGCGTCGCGCGCCGCCGCAGCTCATCCTGCCCGCGGAGGGTGGATGCTGAGCCGCCGTCGACAGCGCCTGTTGGGGGCGTTCGCGCTGATCTTGTTCGCCGCGACGGGTCATGCGCAAATTTATACGAAGCCCAAGGTCCGGGCGATTACGGCTTTCGTGCGTCTCGACCCCGCGACCTTCGAGCGGCAGATCGCCGATGCGCTGAGCGTGCTGCGCGCCGCCGAACGCGACTTCGCGAGCCGCGGCTACGAAACCGAAACCGTCCGCATCGTGACTCAGCCGCTCGGAGAACTGGTGGGCGGGCAATCCGACGAGGCTGCGCTGCGGCTGTTGAAGGCTATCGACGACCTTGGGGCGAAGGAGAATTTTATCCCCAATGTCGGGCCGGCAATGCTGCGTGATTCGGACGACCCGCACGCCATGCGCCTGCTGGAAAGAGCTCTTTCCACGATGCCCCACCTGCAAGCGAGCAGCATCATTGCCGGCGACGATGGCATTCATTGGAAGGTCATCCGTGAAACCGCGGCATTGGTGCGTTACCTGGCGGACCATAGTCCGCAGAGCCAGGGAAACTTCAACTTTACGGCGACCGCAATGCTGAAGCCGTACGGACCGTTCTATCCAGGCACCTACCACACCGGCGCCGGCAAGCAGTTCTCGATCGGTTTCGAAGGCGCGAACGTCGTTCAAGAGGTGTTCGCGCACACGCACGGAGACTTCAATACCTCGACGGCAGAGCTCACCCGGCAATTGACGATTCACGCCAGAGCGGCCGAATCGGTCGGGACTGAAATCGCAGCGTCGACCGGGTGGATCTTCATGGGCGTCGATCCGACACCGGCCCCGCTCGGGGATGTATCCATCGGCGCGGCCATCGAGAAATACACCGGCGCAAAATTCGGGTCGAGCGGGACGATGACGGCGGCGCTGGTCATCACCACCGCGGTCAAGGCCGTGCCCGTCAAGCAAATCGGCTATTCCGGTCTGATGGTTCCGGTCATGGAAGACAAGCTCTTGGCGCGGCGCTGGGCCGAGGGAGGTATCACCACCGATTCATTGCTCGCCTACTCTGCGGTTTGCGGCACGGGCCTCGATACCATCCCCTATCCCGGCGACGTCAGCGTCGAGCAGTTGGCGCGCATTTTTGGCGATGTCGCCTCGCTTGCCTGGAAATGGCACAAACCCCTGTCTGCGCGCCTGCTGCCGGTTGCCGGAAAGAAGGCCGGAGACGTGACGGGGTTCAGCAGTCGATTTCTATTCAACACGACGCTGCACGATCTGCCGTGATCCTGGCCTGTGTACGGCGCGTCCCAGGGAGATGCGAGGGTTTGTGCTGCCGCATGAGAGTAGATTATGCTGGGGTCAAATTTCGGAAGAAGTAAAAGAAGATATCGAATCCTCTGAATCGCGCGTCCAACTAAAAGGGAGTTTCCAATATGAAGTCCAGAACGTGGATGTTGGCCAACATATTATGTTCAGTCTCGATGTTGGCTTGGTCTGGTTTTGCCGGCGCCCAGTCGATTCCCCGGCTCAAGCCCATTCCCCCGCGTGGGCCCCGCAGTACTGCCTCCGCCCTCATAGCCGCTGATTCCAGTGCCGCAACCTCGCCGAAATCGACGCCGTGGCAAGCGCTCAACAACCAACCCCCGTTTACTTCCAATACCTGCAACGGCGGTTTCCCAGGTGCCGGCAACCCGCTCCTGCTGACCGACGGCTCGGTCATCGTCCAGGACGCAGGTTGTCCGGATTGGTGGCGTTTGACTCCCGACAACACTGGCAGCTACGCAAACGGAACATGGACCCAGATCGCTTCGCTGCCATCCGGATATTCGCCGCTTTATCACTCCTCCGCCGTTCTGCCCGACGGGCGGGTGATCATCGAGGGGGGAGAATACAATGTCGTTGACGGCGTCTTCTTTACCCCTGCCTGGACCGCCCAGGGCGCAATCTACGATCCGAGAGCCGATGTCTGGACGGCGGTCGCGCCGCCACCGTTCTTCAGCTTCATTCAGAATCTAGCGCCGCCGGCCCCGTTGATGCAGACGATCGGCGATGCCCAGGGCGTGGTTCTGCCGAACGGCGTGTTTATGCAGGCGGATTGCTGCACAAAGCAGCAGGCGCTACTCGATGCCAAAACCCTGACGTGGGCGCCGACCGGAGCGGGGAAATTTGACGACAACGATGAGGAGGGATGGAACCTATTGCCCAATGGCGAGGTGCTGACCGTCGACGCCTACGTCCCATTCAACTTTCCTTATATCCCGACAGGCACCAACTCGGAGCTCTTCAACTACCTAACCGGGACCTGGCACAGCGCCGGCAGCACCATCGTGCAACTCTGGGATTCGGGGCTTTATTGCGGTGAGCTCAACGCTGCTGCGCCGACCCCCACCTTCGAGGTCGGCCCGGCGGTGCTGCGGGCGGACGGAACGGTTTTTTACGCCGGTTCAAATACCTGTCCCGGGGCCGCCGGGAACACGGCGATCTATGATTCCTACACGGGACAATGGAAGCCGGGCCCCGTGTTTCCGGTAGTCGATGGCGTGACGGACATCAACATTGCCGATGGTCCGGCCTCGTGGGAGCCGAACGACAAGGTGCTCATGATGGCGAGCCCCGCGTACGGCAGTCCGCCTTCTTTTTTCTTTGAATGGGACGGCAAACAACTGAACCAGGTTGCGGGACCTCCGAATGCGCCGACGGATGGATCCTTTTACGGCAACATGCTGGTGTTGCCGACCGGGCAGATCCTGTTCACCGACTTCTCCACCGATATCGAACTCTACAATCCGACGATCACCCGGAACACTCAGGAGATGCAGCAGACAATCGCGCCGGTGATCTTCTACACGCCCCAGGTGTTGGCTCGAGGCGGCTCTTATCAGATCGATGGTATCCGCTTCAATGGCGTAACTCAGGGGGCTGCCTACGGTGATGACGTGCAGGCAGCGACCAACTTTCCGTTGGTGCGCATTACCAACCTGAAGACGTCGCATGTCTTCTACAGCCGCACGCATGATCACAGCAGCATGGCGGTGGCATCCAATGAAGTAGTGTCGACGCATTTCGACGTAACCGCCAAACAAGAGACGGGAGCGAGCCTGTTGCAGGTGGTTGCGAACGGCATCGCGTCGCAGCCGGTCGCCGTGTTCATCCGTTAGTTCGGAGCGAGTCGCCGTGAGCGGGTGTTGAGAGCGCCCGCTCGCGTCATCTCAATGAGAGATTCTTCGACACCCTTTAGGTTTTTCGATTTTGCGTGCATGATTCTCTCAAGCCATGCGCCATCTGCTGCAAGTCTTACGACACGAAGCTCGATTCTCGAATCAGTTTTCGAATGTCTCTTCAGGCGCTCGCTCAGCCAGGTATCCCACACCCATCCGACCTGATCTTTAGAGGCCAACAGACTCAAGAGCGCGCCCCACACTTTACGTTCCGCTGCACCTTCGGCGAAGGCGGCCCTAATGTATGCACGAGTAAAGCATCCGTCGCAATTCTCTTCCTGCGCCATCAGTCGGTCAAACTGCTTGTCCAATCGCGTCAATAGCATCTGCATCAGTTCCGTCACCAACGTCTCTTTGCTATCGAAGTGATGAAAGAAAGCCCCCTTGGTGACGTCCGCCAATTCGCTCACTTTGTTGACGGTGACATCAGCTATACCCTTGGTCGCAGCGAGTTCGAAGGCGGCGGATAGAAGGGATTCTCTAACGAAGAGAGGGTCCTTCTTTTTCATGTACGCGTTTTTTACTTTAGTCGCCTTCATTTTCGAAAGTCTCCTCAACGTCTCAAAATTGTATTCCTTTGGATGCGACCAGTGGCGCAAATAAACTGATTGCATTAAAAGATACCGAATGGTATCTTTCACAACAATGCTCTTCAAGACGAACCGTGACGCTGCTGTATCAGGGTTGTCTCCATTCCATCCGGCACTCAAGAGTCGCGGAGAAATCGTCGTTTTTAAAGACCCTTAAAGCTCCCGAAGTGATAGGGCAATTTTAAAGAACAACGTGTGAGGTGAAATCATGACCGGTTTAGCATTGAGCGAGATGAAGACTGCCGCTGACTTAGAATTGGCAGTAGGTCACCTTGTTTTTAAGGTGGCTGATCTCAAGAGCAGTTGCCAATTCTACTCGAATCTCGGCATTCCTCCATTTTTTACCGACGAAGAGGCAGCAATTATTGAACTACGTGGAGGCACTCATCTTATCTTGCTATCAGTTGATTCGATGGCTGGAGAGGGCATCGCGGAAAGCTTGACAGGACAATTCCATATGAGATTTTCCGAGCAATTTGACCTCATGATTGAAGGCAAAGGTCTGGATGAGTTGAAAAAATATCGGTTGGAGCTAATCAGTCGGGGAATCGCGGCAGGAGAGATTCCTGATGAAACGTTTTTCGGACATCATCTTTTTTGCACAAAGGACCCCGATGGGAACGGAATAACGATTTATACCAGCCACTCAATTTATTAATGTGGGAACTCGACGGTAGCCCAACGCGCGTCGTAGGACAACGTAGGGACACGCCAGGCAACGAAAAATGGAGCGGGCGATGGAAATCGAACCCACGGGGAATGCGCTTCGGAGCCTTTAAAATAAGCGGTTTGGTGCGAATGCTGATGCCAAGTGTGATTAGCGTGTGAATTTTCGCGGTATGTGGGGCAACGTAGGGCTGCGTACGGATACATGGGCCGAAATCTCGGTCAACCTGGTCGCCTTATTTCAGGTCATTTGACAGATACGGCAGCAGCAAGCCCTGCTCGCTACTGGCGATGAAAGGGCGGCCGGCGGGAAACAAGCTTGGAATTTTGACCACCTGCAATAGTACCCACAGTCGCATGAAACGTTCGCGGTAGCGCACCCGACTGCCGCGCTTTTCCAAAATCGCATTGTTGCCTTTCAAGAAGGGACGCAGTGCCGCGCCCACCGAACTGTTGTTTTTGAAGCCTGCGAAGCGAATGAAAGAATCGGTGGAGGTCTCTTCATCTTCCCGGATAGCCGTGGCAAAGAGCACGCGCCGCTGTGCAGGAGTAGCCGATTCAAGGATTAGTTCACCACGCCGACTTACCTCGGCGAGCAGTGCCGAAAACGCGCGTTTGAGCTCCTCTTGCCCCAAGCGTCCGGGCGTCGATTGTGTCCACAAGTGGTAGGCAAGCTGTTGCTGGTCATTCGGCGACTCCCCGGCCAAGGCAAAAATCACCTGCAGGGTGTCCGCGGACAGTTCGCGCTTACCACGCGCGAATTGCTCCTTGAAGAATTTCGCCATGTCCGCTTCTGGGATCGGCCCTACATCGAGAATCGTCGCGGATTGGTAAAAATGACTGCGCTCTGCGGTAAAGAGTTCGAGCATCGAACCCCGGGCACTGCCTGCGAAGAGGTAGGCTACATGGGTGTGACGCTGGATTTCGGCACGTAGCACCCCGAGCAAGTGACGCGCCTCGCGCTCCTCGAGATTCTCGACGATCTCCTGGAACTCGTCGAAGAACACCACCAGCTGCCGCCAGCGACTCGCCCGCTCGAGTGCGTCCATGGCGCGAATCACGGTAGAGGCCTTTGGCTTACTCCGAGCGCTCACCGACAAAATTCCATGCAAGCTCAAATTCACTTCCCCGATGAACGCAAGCGCCTCTTTTAGGGGTTCCGGCAGGTGCTTGGTGAGCGCCCGATGCGCTTCGAGCGTCGTCGAGAGCCGCAGTAGTAGCCGGTCGATGAAATCCTCAACAGAGTCGAGGCCTCGCAGATCAACCGCCACTCGCACCCGATCCGGCCGGTTCAGCGTCTGCTCGACCAAGCTCGATTTACCCATACGCCGCTCACCGAGCAGAACGATTCGTCGCTGATGGGCGGCGGCCTCGAGTACGCTCGACTCGAGCTGGGGGCGCGAACAGAAGGGTTTACCCGGGATCAGCACCTGGCCATACACAAAGGGATTGGGGATCGCCGCGGCGGTACTCATCGCATAATTCGCTGTGGAGTTCAACACAGATCAATGTTAAATTTAACACCAATATGTGTTATTTGGCAACCGGCGGCAACGCAGGCTCCAAGTAGATGGGCTCATCAGCGTGGTGGCACCCATCCAGTCTGAAATTCTGCATCGCACCGAATCTTGGGCCGCTGCGCCAAAACAGCATCAAGGTAAACCGCATCGGGTCCGATGACGGACGGAGGAGACCCTCGAGAACGAAGAAGATCGAGGGCCCGAGCGACACATTCGATCAAACAAAACGATTGTAACCGCATCGAAACTGAGGGAACTGGACGGTAGCCCAAGGCGCGTCGTAGGACAACGCAGGGACACGCCAGGCAACGAAAAAATGGAGCGGGCGATGGGAATCGAACCCACGGCTCAAGCTTGGGAAGCTTGGGTATTACCATTATACGACGCCCGCGCTTGGGGCCGATTCTAGTCGCCTTTGCGAAGCTCAGGCAATACCGCCGGGCCAATCGTTTGCTCCCAAGCGGGTGACCGCCAAGCGGGAGCCTTTCGGGCTCCCGCTCTCACTGCCTCTGCCTGCGCCCCTAAAAGTGGTAGTTGGCCGCCAGCACGTACGTGCGGCCGATGATGCCGGAGAAGTACAGTGTCGTCGCGGGCGTGAAGTTCGCTTGCGCGCCGGCCAGAGCCGGGAACGGCGGCTCCTTGTTGAACACATTGTCGACGATGAGCCGCGCCGTGAAGTTCTTGGTCGGGCTGTAGGCAAGCGTCGAGTTGATCAGCCACCACGACCCCACCCCAAAATAGTCCTGAGTCGTCGCCGTATTCTGGTTGTTGAAATTGATGCGCCCGAGGAAGGTGGCCTGCCAATCCCACGAGAACGGCCCCTTCAAGTACTTGGCATCGAAGGTGGCCTTGGTCTTCGGGATACCGGGTGCGTTGGCGAGCTCGCCGGAAAGCTCGTTCGGACTGGCCGATCCGACCTGCGACAGCAGTTTCTTCGTATCGAGGTAGTTGATGCGCCAATCCATGCCGCCGAGGTTCGCCGGCAAGTTGAAGCTATAGTCGACCGACGACTGGATGACCTCTGCTTCCAGCAGGCCGGCGTTGACATAGCCCACGTGGAAACCCGTGATCTGCCCCGCGCTGTTGCGGGTGAACGCCTGGCAGGACGGGTTATTCGGGTAGCTGGTCGAGTCGTAGCAGGCGTCCAACACCTGCACCAGCGTCAACGTCTCGATGGCCTGCGCCAACTTGATGTCGACGTAGTCCAACGTAAAGCTGAGCCGCGGCACCCAGCGCGGCTGCAGCACCACGCCGATGGTGCGCGAATCGGCAATTTCACTCTGCAGACCGGTGTTGCCGGACGTGGTGCCGATGGCCGTCGCATTGACGACGTTCGACACGAAGGTCGACGTGTCGATGCCCGCGGCCTTGCAGTTCGCAGCGCGCGTCGCCGGCGCGGTCCCTTGACCGACGAAGTTCTTGTCGCAGGGATCGTTCGCAAACGAGAACACTGTCGCCGAGGGCAGGAACAGCTCCGTGATGGCGGGCGCGCGAATGGACTTGGTGCGGTTCGCGCGAAAAATGACATCCGAAACGGGCGACCAGTGCATGCCCTCGGTCCAGGTGGTGGCAGAGCCTGCGATCGAGTTGTCGACGCGCCGCGCCGCGCCTTCGAGCTCCACCCGGTGCAGGAATGGAATGTCCTGGGCCGGCGCAAAGATGGGAATCAGCGTTTCGGCGTACGCCTCATTGGTGTGATACGCGCCGGATACCGCCGTCACCTGCGCCTGACCGAGATCCTGCAAATAGAAGGCGTCGGGGGAGAAATCCGCCGTTTCCCGCCGGTTCTCGTAGCCGACCGCAAGTTTCACCTCGCCGGCCGGCAGCTTGAACAAATCGGCCCCCATGTTGGCAGTGAGATCGCGCTGGGTGTTGTCCGACTGCGCCTCCGCCAGGTGGGTGACGTACTCACGTGCCGCGAGGCTGGGCGATCCATTGCCGAAAATATTCAGGGGTGCACAGGTGCTCGAAATCGTCGAGATGGGCGCATTCACCGGATTGCCGGCGCAGACGATCTGTCCGGCCGAGTTGAGCGTCGAGTTCAGCGCGTTCTGTACGTTTTGGAACACGTACGACGGGGTTACCTGAAGTCCGTCGGACGAGCCGTAGTTGGCCGCCACTTCCCAGTTGAAGGCGCGCTCGCCGATGGTGAAGTCGCCGTTCATGCCGAGAACGCCGCGAGCCAGCACCTGAGTCGCGGTCGCTCGTCCGCTCTGTATATCGGTATTCGCACGGGACACGTAGAACTGGCTGTTGTTCCACGCCGGATACCCCCCGGCGCCCTGGTACTGCAAGCTACCCAGCGGCAGAGTCGCGGCATAGTTGTTCAACGCCTGCTGAATCAGCTGTTTGTCGGCCTGCGACAGGAACGGATTGTTGACGCTGACCACGAAGTTGCCGTTGACCGTGCCGCCCGTGCCGAAAATCGCCGCGTTGTACGCCGGCTGCGTGATCAGATCCGTGGCATGAGTCTCGGAGAACCAGCCTTCGGCGAAAGTGCTCACATTGTCGTTGATCCTGAAATTGCCCAAGAGATCCGTGTTGATGCGCTCGGTGGGCGACAAAAGATTGCTGACCGTCGAGAGCCGCAGACCGTCGCCGCCGCTGTTGAATATCGGATTGCCGGTCTGGGTGCCCGTGTTGTAGGGCACGAGGTTGCTGCCGTTGTTTCCCCAGGCGAGTACCTGGCCCGCGGAATTCGTCACGCCCAGCGCCGAATTCGGCACGCCAAAGATCGGTGGCGAGAAGAACACGTCGTCCACCAACGGCACGCCGCCGAAGTTGACCTGCGGCACCGAATTGGCCGGCGTCAGCACGGTCTGGTATGTCCCGGGAGTGGTTGGAGCGAGGAAACCCAGGTCCGCCGCATACACCGGGCGCGAGGTTCCCACCAGGCCGTCGGTCTTCGTCATTTCGGCGACGGCGGTGATGTTGCCGCGGCCGTCGGCAAAATTCTGGCCGGCGAGAACGCGCATGCGGTAGTTCCAGGCGTCCTCGGCGTTGGAAACGCCGGTCTGCGCATCGACGTCGAGGCCCTGGAAGTCCTTCTTCAAGATGATGTTGACCGTACCTGCGATGGCGTCCGCGCCGTAGATCGGTGCGCCGCCCACCGAGACGGTTTCCACCCGGTCTATCAGCTTGGTGGGAACCACGTTGAGGTCCACCTGCTGGCCGGGACCGCCGACGGGGTTGTTGGTGCCCGACCCGTTCAGGCTGGCCGTGCTCGAGGACACGAAGCGGCGGCCGTTGATCAGCACCAAGGTGCGCTGCGAACCCAAGCCGTACAAATCCACGAAGCTCTGCCCGATGCCGAATCCCGCCTGGGTATTGGCCGCGCTCGAGGGCATGACGCTGAAAGCCGGCAGTTCCGAGAGCGCCTGGCCGACATCGAGATAGCCGCGGTCATCGAAGGTGGCGGAGCTCACGATGGTGGTCGGCTGCAGGCGGTCCAAGTCCGGACGCGCGATGCGCGAACCGGTGACCACGACCTCCTGCAGTTCGTCCGTAGCTGCTGCGGGTGCCTTGGGTTTATCTTGCGCCTGCGCAGTCAGCGTCAATCCAAGAATGCAGGGTGCGGCGAACAATGCCTGCTGCACACGGCAACGAAGCGTGCTTCGGGTGGTCATAGCGTCATCCCTCTCAATGTTTTGTTCTTTGTCGGCGAGGCCTTTGACGGTCTCTCACCGCTGTCTCCGAGTATATGAAGAACTGCAAAGAAAAGTACAAGATTTCTTTTTCTCGTCCGCCCTTAGAACGCCCGCAATCGGACTATTGCGACGGGGAGCCGCGCAAGCGCGGGCGCCCGGACAAAATCCGGCGCGCAGGTTCCCTTCTGCGCTACCCTCCTCGTTCCCAAGAGGCCTGAAAGGGGAATTCATGGACCGCAGAGTCTTCATCCAGTCAGCCGGGGCCTTGTCCCTGGCCGCCTCCGCCGGCAACTCGATCCTGGCCGCCGATCAGGGCTTCGACCCCACGGAGCAATCCGTCGCCGCTCTGCAGCGAGCGCTCGCGACCGGCGCTGTCAGCTCCGAAACGCTGACCGCGGCCTATTTGAGCCGCATCGCACGCTACGACACCCGCGGTCCGGAGCACCGTTCGGTGCTGGCGCAGAACCCAAATGCCTTGAGTGCCGCCCGAACCCTGGATGAGGAGCGCAAGGCCAACCGGCTGCGTGGCCCCCTGCATGGCATCCCCATCATCGTCAAAGACAATATCGAGACCGGCGATTCGGTGGCGACGACGGCGGGCTCCTTGAGCCTCGCGCGCTCGCTGCGGCCGGCCGATGCACCCCTGGTCGCGCGCCTGCGCGCTGCCGGCGCCATCGTTTTGGCCAAGGCTAACCTGAGTGAATGGGCGAATTTCCGCTCGACCCGCTCCTCGAGCGGCTGGAGCGGCATGGGCGGCCAGACCCGCAATGCCTATTCCCGTGACCGCAACCCTTCAGGATCGAGCGCGGGCTCGGGAGTCGCCGCAGCCTTGAGCTTCTGCGCCGCGGCCATCGGAACCGAAACCAACGGCTCCATCCTGTCCCCTTCTTCTCTGAACGGCCTGGTTGGCTTCAAGCCCACGGTGGGCCTCGTCAGCGGCAAGGGGGTTGTACCCATCTCGCCGCGCCAGGACACGGCAGGTCCCATGTGCCGCAGCGTCGCCGACGCCGCCCTGCTCGCTGTGACGATCGCCGAGCGCCCGCTCGGGTTTGGCTCACACGGCAACGATTTCGAGGCGTTTCGGCTGCGCGGCGTACGGATCGGCGCCATGCCCATCCCCAAGGGCGCCCACCCGGATACGGCCCGCCTGTTTGCCGACGCGCGCGCAGTCCTGGAGCATGAGGGTGCGGTGGTCGTCGACCTGAAGCCGCCGGCCGCTTTCGATGAGCTGGACGAGCCCGAGTTCGAGGCCCTGCTCTACGAGTTCAAAGCCGCGATCAATGCCTATCTTGCGACCCTCGATCCCACCCAGGTCGAGGTCAAGAGCTTGGCGGACCTGATCGCCTTCAATACCGCGCATGCGGATGAGGAACTCGTCATTTTCGGCCAGGAGATCTTCGAAATGGCGCAGGCTCGAGGGCCGCTCAGCGACGCCGTCTACCAGAAGGCCCTTGCAACACTTGGCCGCGCCGCCGACACGCAAGGCCTGGCAGCCCTGCTCGGTCAGCAGGCCGAAGTGCTGCTCGCGCCCAGCAACGGACCTGCCGAACTGATCGACCACGTCTGGGGCGATCGACGCGGCGGCGGCTGGTCGCAGATCGCCGGGGCCGCCGCCATCGCGGGTTACCCCAGCCTCACGGTGCCCGCGGGCCTGGTCAGTGGTCTGCCCGTCGGCATCACCCTGGTCGCGCCTCGCAATCACGACGGTCTGCTGCTGCAAGTGGCGCTGGGTTACGAGCGCGCGAGTCATGCGCGCGTCGCCCCGGCCCGCCTCATGGCCTGACCGGAGGACTCGATGCGTCACCCTGTCCTGAGGTTCGCCTGTCTCGGCTTAGGGCTGGCCTCCGCCTCGTTCGCCGCCGACTACACCCTGCTGGCGACCCCCACCACTGTCGCCTGGGGCTACTACTCGGGTTTGGCCAAACCCGTGTTGACCGTGCACTCGGGCGATACGGTGCGAATGCAGACGCTCTCGACCTGCGGCTCGCCCGAACGCATGATGAGCGGGGGCGTTACGCCCGCGCAGATTCCGTCCTACACCGCCCCCATCTACAGCGAAGTGAAAGACATCGGGCCGGGCGGGCATATCCTGACC
>JBARBX010000695.1:0-7279 GCA_049793535.1 Steroidobacteraceae bacterium
ACCGTTTAAGGCGCCTCAGGCTTTCTTGCGGTCACTTTCCTTGACTTCTTCGAATTCGGCATCCAGCACATCGTCTTTAGCCGATTCGGTGTGGCCGCCGGCCGCGCCCGCATCGCTCCCGGCGCCCGCGCCGCCCGCCGACTGCTGGTACATTTTCTGCAGCAGCGCGCTCGATGCCTGCTCGAGTGCCTGAGTCTTGGTCTCGATGTCCTCGCGGTCGTCGCCGCTCAGCGCCGCCTTGACCGCCGCAAGCGCGTCGCTCGCCGCTCTCTTTTCGTCATCGGAGATCTTGTCTCCGACTTCCTTGAGCGCCTTCTCGACGCTGTGAACCGTAGCATCCGCCTTGTTGCGCGCGCCCACCAGCTCGCGGAATTTCTTGTCCTCCTCGGCGTGCGCCTCTGCATCGCCCACCATGCGCTTGATCTCGGCCTCCGACAGGCCGCTCGATGCCTTGATGACGATGCGCTGTTCCTTGCCCGTTTTCACGTCCTTGGCCGAGACATTCAATATGCCGTTGGCGTCGATGTCGAACGCCACCTCGATCTGCGGCATGCCGCGCGGTGCCGGCGGAATATCCGTCAGGTCAAACCTGCCCAAGGACTTGTTGTCGCTGGCGCGGTCGCGCTCGCCCTGCAGCACATGGATGGTCACGCCCGTCTGGTTGTCGTCCGCGGTTGAGAATGTCTGCGACGCCTTGGTCGGGATGGTGGTGTTCTTCTCGATCACCTTGGTCATGATGCCGCCCAGGGTTTCAATACCCAGCGATAGCGGCGTCACGTCGAGCAACAGCACGTCCTTGACGTCGCCGGACAGCACGCCGGCCTGGATCGCGGCGCCCACCGCCACCGCCTCGTCGGGATTCACGTCCTTGCGCGGCTCCTTGCCGAACAGATCCTTCACCGCCTGCTGCACCATGGGCATGCGCGTCTGGCCGCCGACCAGGATGACCTCGCTCACGTCCTTCATGGTCAAACCGGCATCTTTCAGCGCGATCCGGCAAGGCTCCATGGTCTTCTTGACCAGATCCTCGACCAAAGACTCGAGCTTGGCGCGGGTCAGCTTCATGTTCAGGTGCTTGGGGCCGGCCGCATCGGCCGTGATGTACGGCAGATTGATCTCGGTCTGCTGGCTCGAGGACAACTCGATCTTCGCCTTCTCCGCCGCCTCTTTCAGGCGCTGCATGGCCAGAGGGTCCTTGCGCACATCGATGCCGCTTTCCTTCTTGAACTCGTCGGCCAGATAGTTGATGACGCGCAGGTCGAAATCCTCGCCGCCGAGGAAGGTATCGCCGTTGGTCGAGAGCACCTCGAACTGGCGCTCGCCGTCCACTTCGGCGATCTCGATCACCGACACGTCGAAAGTGCCGCCGCCCAAGTCATAGACCGCAATCTTGCGATCGCCGCCATCCTTGTCGAGGCCGTAGGCGAGAGCCGCCGCGGTGGGCTCATTGATGATGCGCTTGACGTTAAGGCCCGCGATGCGGCCCGCATCCTTGGTGGCCTGACGCTGGGAATCGTTGAAATAGGCCGGCACCGTGATGACGGCTTCGGTGACGCTCTCGCCCAGGTAGTCTTCGGCGGTCTTCTTCATCTTCATGAGGACCCGCGCCGAAACCTCGGGAGGCGCCATTTTCTTGCTCTGCACTTCCACCCAGGCATCGCCGTTGTCCGCCTTGACGATCTTGTAGGACACCATGCTCATGTCCTTCTTGACCACGTCGTCCGTGAATTTACGGCCGATCAGGCGCTTGACGGCGGCCACGGTGTTGGCCGGGTTGGTGACGGCCTGGCGCTTGGCGGACTGACCCACCAACACCTCGCCATCCTTGGTGAAGGCCACGATCGACGGCGTCGTCCGATCCCCCTCACTGTTCTCGATGACCTTGGGCTTGCCGCCCTCCATGATCGCGACGCAGGAATTGGTCGTGCCGAGATCGATGCCAATCATTTTGCCCATTGTGAAAACCCTCTAAGAAATCTGACTCTGTGACCGTAATGGGGGGAGTAGCCGCTTTTTCAATTGCCGCCCGGCGCCTTGCTCACGATGACCCTGGCGGGGCGCAGCAGGCGGCCGTTCAGGGAATAGCCTTTTTGAACCACCGACAGCACGGTGTTCGCCGGATGCTCGCCGCTCTCCTGGACCGCCATGGCTTCGTGCCATTGGGGATCGAAAGGCTGGCCCTGCGGATCGATGGTCTTGATGCCACCCTTGTCGAAGGCGCGATGCAGCTGCCTCAAGGTGGCCTGGGCGCCTTCCAGGAGCGCCGGGCCCGGATTGGCAACCCCGGCACTGATCCCCGCCTCCAGGGCGTCGCCCACCGTCACCAGCTCCTGCGCAAATCGCTCAATGGCGAACTTGCGCGCATTGTCGACCTCGCGCTCGCTGCGCTTGCGGAAATTGTCCAGTTCCGCCACGGCGCGCAGATAGCTGTCGCGATTCTCGGCGGCTTTAGCCTCAGCCGCAGCCAATGCCGCAGTTGGGTCCGGGCTGCCCGCCCGGGCGGCATCCGCGGGAATCACCCCTTCGGCACGATTGGATTCATTCACTCGCTAATCCCTCAAAAGAATGGCAGCAGACATGCCGCGAGTCGCCTCTAGTGGGGGCTATTTACGTGCGTTCAAGGCTGAACCCAAGAGTTTTGCCGTGAGGTCGACGATGGGAATGACCCGCTCATAGGCCATCCGCGTCGGGCCGATGATGCCGAGCACCCCGACCACCCGGTTGTCGATGGTATACGGCGCCGTCACCACGCTGATGTCGTCCAAGATCCGGTAACCCGATTCCTGGCCGATGAAGATCTGGATGCCCTCGGCCCGCAGGCAGCTATCGAGAAGCCGCAGGATGTCGTGCTTTTCGTTGAACGCCTCGAACAGCCGTTTCAGGCGCTCGACATTGGACAGTTCCGCGAACCCCATCAGATTGGTTTCACCGGCGATGACATATTCCACGCGCTCATCGGGGCCGGCGTCGAAGACCTTCTGCGCCACCCGGATGGCGTCCTGCATGAGCTGGTCCATGTGCTGCCGCGTTTCCTGCATCTGCTTGACCAACTGGGCGCGTACATCGGGCAGGGAGCGCCCCGCGAACGCCTCGTTCAAGTAATTGGCGGCGCGGCGCAATTCCTCGGTGGAGTAGTAGCGATCGAGCTGCACCACCCTGTTCTGAATTTCCCGGTTGCTCATCACCATGATGGCGAGCGCCCGGTTCTCCGACAGGGCGACGAATTCGATCTGCGACAGCGCCACATAATTCGGGTTGGGCAGGGTCACGAGCCCCGCCATGTGCGTGACATGGGACAGCATCTGCGAAACGGTCTGCACCAGCGACCGGCCGTTGGCGGCGTCGCCCAAACGGCGCTCGATCTCCTCGATCTCCTCGTGGTGCAGGGGCTTGAGCTTGAGCAGGGTGTCGACGAAGAAGCGGTAGCCCTTGTCGGTGGGTATGCGGCCGGCCGAGGTATGCGGAGAGGCCACGAAGCCGAGATCCTCGAGGTCCGCCATGACATTGCGGATGGTGGCCGAGGAGAGGCTCAATCCCGAATCGCGCGACAGGGTGCGCGAACCGACGGGCTGGCCGTCACGAATGTAATTCTCGATCAAGGCCTTGAGCAGCAGTTGCGCGCGCTCGGTGAGCCCTTCATCGGTACCTTCTGACATACGCTCCATATAACATGTTTGAAGCTGGCTGGGAGCCTGTCTGAGGTTTCCGCCCGAAGTCAAGCCGGACAAATCGGCGCGGTCGGCGGGTTCAAGGCGTGACCGGCTCGGCGCCGTCATGCTACAAGGATTCGCTTATGTCCCATTCCTTCCAATCGATTGCGCTGGTCGGCAATGCCCGCGATCTGCGCGTCGCCGAATGCATGCTGAGTCTCGCCAACCACCTGCATTCGCGAGGCCTGCGCGCGCTCGTCGACCCCGGCGTCGGACTCGCGTTTGCGCCCGATAGCGTCGCGCCCTGTCCGGAGAGCGGCTTTGCGACGCGGGCGGATCTCATCATCGCCATCGGCGGCGACGGCACGCTGCTGTATGCCGCGCGGTTGGTGGCGGGCCAGTCGGTGCCGCTGCTCGGCGTCAACCGCGGCCGCCTGGGATTCCTCACCGACGTCGGCCCCAAGTCGATGCTGGAGGATGTGGACGCGGTGCTCGCCGGCCGCTACGGCGAGGATCGGCGCTCGCTGCTGGCCGCGCATCTGGAGAAAAAGGGCGGTGATTCCCTGGACGGCGCGCCGGGCGCCGGGTCGGTGCGCGCCCTCGCGTTGAACGACGTCGTGGTCAATAAATGCGAGACCGGCCATACCATCGATTTCGAGACCACGATCAACGGACGTTTCGTCAATTCGCACAGCGGCGACGGCATGGTGATCGCCACCGCCACCGGTTCGACCGCCTACGCGCTGTCCTGCGGCGGACCCATCGTCGAGCCCGATCTGGACGTCTGGGTGCTGGCGCCCGTCAGCCCGCACACCTTGAGCGACCGCCCCATCGTCGTGCGCGCGGGCAGCCGCATCGGCCTGCGCATGTCGGATCGATTGCAGTCGCGGGCCCAGGTGACCTGCGACGGCAGCGCGCTCGGCGACCTGACACAGGGCGATCACCTGTATGTGGAGGCGGCCGACACCCAGGTCACGCTGCTGCATCCGCCGGGTTATGACTACTACCGGCTGCTGCGGTCGAAACTGCATTGGGGCCGCGGCGCGTACGGCGGCCTCGACGGCGATTAAGCCCATGCTCACTCATCTTCAGTTGCGCGATTTGGTGCTGGTCGATCAGGCGGAGCTCGAGCTCGACGGCGGCCTCACCGCCCTGACGGGCGAGACCGGCGCCGGCAAGTCCATCGTCGTCGACGCCCTGCTGCTCATCGCCGGCGGCCGTGCCGGCGGCGATGTCGTGCGCCAGGGCGCGGAACGCGCCGAGGTGACCGCCAGCTTCGACGCGCTTCCCGCGGCCGCGACCTCCTGGCTCGAGCAGCAAGCCATGGACCACAGCGGCGAACTGGTGCTGCGCCGGGTGATCGGCGCCGACGGCCGCTCGCGCGCCTATGTGAACGGACAAGTGGTGCCCATCCAAGCCTTGCGTGAACTGGCGGAGTTTCTCATCGAAATCCACGGCCAACAGGAATTCCAGCGCCTGGTGAATCGCGGCACCCAGCGCGAAATGCTGGACGAGCACCTGGAAGACCGGGCATTGCTGGCGGAAGTGTCCGGGCTGTACGAGCGCTGCCGAGTCTGCCGGCGCGACTTCGAATCGCTCAAGGAGGCCGCCGCTGACCGCGACTCGCGACTCGATCTGTTGCGCTACCAGCTCGCCGAGCTCAAAGCCGAAGTCACCACGACAGCCGACATCGAAGCGCTGGTCGCCGACCGCAAACGGATCGCCGGTCGCGGGCGACTGGCGGAGGCAGCGGGAGCCGCGTTGGCCGCGGCCTACGAGGCGGACGGTGCGAGCGCGCATGACCTACTGGGCCGGGCTCACACGGCGCTGCGCCACGCCCTGGAGGTGGACCCGCAGCTCGAGCCCGCGGGGAAGCTCTTGGCCGAGGCCATGATCAACACTCAGGAGGCCGCAGAGGCCCTGCGGCACTACTTGGAGGCGCTCGACATCGACCCCGGGCGCCAGGAAGAGATCGAGCGGCGCACCGCCGCCCTCGAGGCCCTGGGCAGGAAACACCGTATCGGCCTCTTGGAACTCCCCGAGCAGCTCGCGCGAACCGAGCGCGAGCTCGTCGCGCTCGACACTGCACAGGTCAGCTTGGGCAGGCTGCAAACGGAGCTCGACGCCCTGACTCGCGACTACCGCGCCGCCGCACGGCGGCTGACCGAGGCTCGAAAATCGGCTGCCGACCGCTTGGGCAGCCGCATCACCCAGCTCATGCAGGGGCTCGGCATGGCCGGCGGGCGCTTTGCGCTCAGCGTCACGCCGAGCGGCACGGAGATTAGCGCCAACGGCAGCGACGACATCGAATTCCTGGTGAGCGCGAATCCCGGGCAGGTGCCCAAGAGCCTGGCCAAGGTCGCCTCCGGCGGCGAGCTATCGCGCATCAGCCTCGCCGTGCAAGTGGCGGCGGCCGCCAAAACGAGCGCCCTGTGCATGGTGTTCGACGAAGTGGACTCAGGGATCGGCGGCGCGGTGGCTGAAATCGTCGGGCGGCAATTGCGCGACTTGGGCGAACGCGCCCAGGTGCTGTGCGTGACGCATCTGGCACAGGTGGCATCGCAGGCACATCGTCAGTTTCGAGTGACCAAGCTGACCGATGGCAAGATCACGCGCACCACCGTGAAAACTCTGGGTCAAAGCGAGCGGATCGACGAAATTGCCCGCATGTTGGGCGGCATCCGCATCACCGAGCAAGCGCGCGCACATGCCCGCGAGATGCTTAGCCACGTCATACCGGCCGAGGCCGTGCCGAAGAGGAAGCGCGCGCCCTCCGCGGGGCAGTAGCGGCAAGATTGCGCCGGCGCCCGGGCGACCGCGCTACTTCGGACGTTTCTGATTCGGGCAGTTGGGCTTGCGGCAATGCCCGTACAGGATCAGGGAGTGGTCGCTGATCTCGAACCCCAATCGCTTGGCTACGTTGTTCTGCCGCTCTTCGATTCCGCCGTCCATGAACTCTTCGACCCGGCCGCAGTCCACACACACGATGTGATCGTGATGCGCTCCCTGATTGAGCTCGAACACCGCCATGCCGCCTTCGAAATGATGACGGGTGACGAGACCGGCGGCCTCGAATTGGGTCAGCACGCGGTAAACAGTGGCGAGACCGATATCCTCGTTGGACACCAGCAGTTTCTTGTAGATGTCCTCAGCGCTCATGTGACGCGCCGTGCCGTCGGCGAGAATGTCGAGGATCTTGAGCCGCGGCAGCGTGACTTTGAGCCCCGCATTGCGAAGGTCATTGCTTTCGGTGGTGGCGGCGGATTTCAGGCGCTGCGGCATGCTGGGCCCTTGGGGTATGATACGAGTCCGATTATCAATCATTTAACGGCTGCGCACCACTTTGATCAAAATATTGAAACGCTTAACCGTCGGCTTGGGTCTGGTCGCGCTGGCGTCTGGATGCGTCTATCGCATCAACATCCAACAGGGAAATTTCTTGGATCAGGCGGCCGTCGAGCAGGTCAAGGCCGGCATGACCCGCAGCCAGGTGCGCTACCTGCTCGGCACCCCCATGGTGGCCGACAGCTTCGACAAGGCACGTTGGGACTACATCTACTATCTCAAGAAAGGCCGCAGCAGGCATGTCGACTCGCGGCGCGTCACCGTCTATTTCGACGGCGACAAGG
>JBARBX010000696.1:0-7195 GCA_049793535.1 Steroidobacteraceae bacterium
GTGCCGAAGGCTATGCGTCGATCCAGCGCCCGACGCTGCGCGTGGCGGCGGCGCTGCCGGTTCCCGCGGGGCTGCCTATCAACTTGCTCGCGCGTCGGCCCGATGTACTGTCGGCGCGGCTCGCCGTGCAGGCGGCCGATGCGGGGCGGCTGGCTGCCAAGGCCGCGTTCTATCCGGACGTTAATTTGCGCGCACTGGCGGGTGTCGGCGCATTCGGCTTGAACAACCTAGTGCAGGGCAGCGCAGCGGGCTACGGCGCCGGCCCGCTGATCTCCCTGCCGCTGTTCGATGGCGGCCGCCTGCGCGCGGAATATCGCGGCAACGAAGCGCAGCTCGACGGCGCAATCGCAGGCTACAACGACGTGGTGCTGCATGCCGTGCAGCAGACCGCGGATCAGATCACACGGCTCGACGCGTTGGCACGCGAGCAAATCGATCAGCAACAGACACTCGACGCCAACGAAGCCGCCTACCGACTGGCCGAGGAGCGCTACCGCGCCGGGCTCGCGAGTTATCTGACCGTGCTCAACGCGGAAACCCAGGTACTCACCGCGCGCCAGACCATGGTGGACATTCAAACCAGCCAGGCGGTCGCACGGGTGACCCTGCTGCTGGCGGTGGGCGGGAGCTTCGATCCACGCCGTGCAGAACCTTCTTCCGGACTACTTACGCAGACAACCCCATGAACACGCAAGAAACCTCAGTGACTACAGTATCCAAGGCTCCCGGCCGCGCACGCCGCCTGGGACTGCTCGGAATCGGCGCCGCCGTGGCGCTCAGTGGCTTCGCCTATCTCGGGTACTGGCTAGTCGATGGCCGGTACTACGAGTCCACCGACGACGCCTATGTCAACGGCGACGTCGTGCAGGTGACCAATGAAGTGCCCGGCACGGTGATCGGCTTGAACGTGGACGACACGCAGCCGGTGCAGGCGGGGCAACCCTTGCTCGAGCTCGACCCGGCGGACGCGAAGATCGCCCTGGCCAATGCGGAAGCGGATCTGGCCCGGGCGGTGCGGCAGGTGCGCGGACTGTTCGCGCAGGGCAAGGAATTGCACGCGCAGATCGAACAACGGGAACAGGCCGAGCGAACCGCGGATGATGACTTGAAGCGGCGTGGCGGGCTGATCGCGGACGGCGCCATTTCCGCCGAAGAGCTTTCGCATGCGCGCGACGCGGTGACCACGTCGCGGGCCAATGTCGCCGCCGCCCGGCAAGCATTGAGTCAGACGGTTGCGCAGATCGACGGCACGACGATCGCGGATCATCCACAGGTACTGGCCGCGGCTGCTGCCGTGCGCAACGCCGCGCTCGCCTTGCATCGCACCCTGCTCACCTCGCCGGTCAGCGGCATGATCGCCAAGCGCTCGGTGCAGGTGGGGCAGCGGGTGGCCGCGGGAACGCCGCTGCTCGCGGTGGTGCCGCTAGACGATGTGTGGATCGACGCCAACTTCAAAGAGGTGCAGCTCGCGCGCATGCGCACCGGCCAACCGGTGACCGTCCACACCGATGTGTACGGCCATCATGTGACCTACCACGGACACGTGGTCGGCATCGCCGCGGGCAGCGGCAATGCCTTCGCACTGTTGCCGGCGCAAAACGCCTCGGGCAATTGGATCAAGATCGTGCAGCGGCTGCCGGTGCGCATTCTCTTGGACCCGGCAGAGCTCAAGGCGCATCCGCTGCGCGTCGGACTCTCCGCGGCGGTGCGGGTGGATTTGCACGACACGTCGGGTCCTCTCATGACCGCGGCGGTACGCAGCGTGCCGCAGCCGACGCAGGCGAGCGCGGGAGACGATCCTTCGGTCGACGCGAGGATCGCGGCCATCATCTCCGACAATGCGGGCCCCAAGGCGCACGAACCGGCGCGGCTGGCCCGCAAGGGGAAGGCGGGCGAAAGCGACACGTCGTTGGCCGCGGGATCTTGAGCACACCGTGAGCGCAAGTCCCGCCATGGCCCTTCCGGCCCCCGCCCTGATCGGCAGCCGCAAGGCGCTGACCGCGGTCGCTCTGGCACTCGGCACCTTCATGCAGGTGCTCGACACTTCCATCGCGAATGTGTCCATTCCCACGATCGCGGGCAATTTGGGGGTGAGCTCGGATCAGGGTACGTGGGTGATCACCTCCTTTGCGGTGGCCAACGGCGTATCGGTGCCGCTCACCGGCTGGCTCATGCAGCGCTTCGGCGTGGTTCGCACCTTCGTCATCTCGGTGGTGCTGTTCACCCTGGCCTCCCTGCTCTGCGGCTTGGCCTGGAGTCTCCCGTCCTTGATTGCGTTCCGTGTGCTGCAAGGCGCGGTATCGGGCCCCATGATCCCCGGCAGCCAGGCACTCTTGATCAATGTATTCGGTCCCGCCAAGCGCCCTGCGGCGCTCGCCGTCTGGTCGCTGACCACACTGATCGCGCCGATCGCGGGGCCCCTGCTCGGCGGCTATATTTCGGACAACTACGTGTGGCCGTGGATCTTCCTGATCAACGTGCCGGTGGGAATATTCTGCGCGTTTCTGTGTTGGAACAATCTCAAATCCCAGGAGACCCCGACGCAGAAACTGCCCATCGACAAGGTCGGTCTCTGGCTGCTCATCGTGTGGGTGGGCGCCCTGCAAATCCTGCTCGACAAGGGCAAGGATCTGGACTGGTTCAACTCGGGCTTCATCGTGGTCTTGGGCCTCATCAGCGTCGTTGCCTTCGCCGCGTGGCTGATCTGGGAACTGACCGATGAGCATCCCATCGTGGACTTGAGCCTGTTCAAATCGCGGAGCTTCACCCTCGGCACCGTCGCGCTGTGCCTGGGCTACGCCGTGTTCTTCGGCAACATCGTGCTCATGCCGCTGTGGCTACAGAGTTTCCTGGGCTACACCGCCACCTGGGCCGGCTTGGTCTCGGCGCCGAGCGGCGTCACCGCGGTGTTGACTTCGCTCATGATCGGACGCCTGATGCGCCGCTTCGACCCGCGTGCGCTCGCAGCCACCTCCTTCGCTCTCTACGCCGTGTCTTATTTCATGCGGGCCGAACTGACCACCGACGCCAGCTTCATCGCCTTCATGGCGCCGCAGCTGGTGCAAGGCTTCGCCATGGGATTGTTTTTCGTCAGCATGCTCGCGGTGGTGTTCGACGGATTGCCGGCGCACAAGATACCCGCGGCGTCCGGCCTGTCGAACTTCCTGCGCATCACCGCCGGCAGCTTCGCCACCTCCCTGACCACGACGCTGTGGGATCGGCGTGAGACCCTGCATCAGACCCGTCTCGCCGACGCCGTCAACGTGTACTCACCCGCAACCCAACACGCGCTCGGGCAAATGCACCAGCTCGGGCTGAGCGATCAGGGGGCGGCCGGCGCGATGGCGCGAGCCTTGGTGGGCCAGAGTTACCTGCTGTCGTCGCTCGACCTGTTTTACCTGTCCGGATGGCTGTGCGTGGCGCTCATCCCCCTGTGCTTCCTGGTGCGCAGGCCTGCCGCGGGCGCCGCCGTGGCTGTAGCCGCGGACTGAGCGCTGGGAACTTAGGGGCCCCTTCTCGCGCCTAAGCGTTTCGTCACCATCGCTACGGAGACGCCAATGAAGACCATCCTCCCTGCGCCCGCCGCCGCGTTGATGGCGGCAGCCCTCATGATCGGGGGCATCACCTGCGGCGACACCTCTGCCGTCGCTGCCGGCGCCGCGCAGATCGGCCAGCCGGCCCCTGAGTTCACCGCCACCGACGCCAAGGGTGCGCCGGTTTCCTTGAGCCAGTACCGCGGCAAGGTCGTGGTGCTGGAGTGGACCAACGCTGAGTGCCCCTATACGCACAAGCACTACGCCAGCGGCAACATGCAGAGCCTCCAGAGGCTGGCGCAGAAGAATGACGTGGTCTGGCTGAGCGTGATTTCCTCGGCACCCGGCAAGCAGGGGTACGTCAATGGACCCGCCGCGGACGCACTGACGGTGTCGCGCGGCGCCTCACCGACCGCGGTGTTGCTGGATCCGTCGGGAACCCTGGGCCGCTTGTACGGCGCAAAAACCACGCCGCATATGTTCGTCATCGACAAGCACGGCGGCCTGCAATACATGGGGGGCATCGACAGCATCGCGACCGCGGATGTGGGCGACATTCAACATGCCGAGCCTTATCTCATGGACGCCATGCTGGCGGTGGTCGAGGGCCGCCCGGTCGCGCACGCGGTCACGCGGCCCTACGGCTGTTCGGTCAAGTACTGACGATGGGAATGCCGGCGAACTTACCGGCCCACGCCTTGGGTCCTGTGTCATGCACGGACACTCCGTCCGAGCTCACCGCCACCGTGACCGGCATGTCGCGCACCTCGAATTCATACACAGCCTCCATGCCGAGCTCGGGGAATGCCACGACGCGGCTGGCCCGGATGGCGTTCGACACGAGAAAGGCGGCGCCGCCCACCGCGATCAAGTAGGCGGAACGGTACTTTCGAATGGACTCGACGGTCTCGGGACCGCGCTCGGCCTTGCCAACCATGGCCAAAAGGCCTGCCTTACCGAGCATGGTGTCGGTGAACCTATCCATGCGATTGGCCGTGGTGGGGCCGGCGGGCCCCACGACTTCAGTGCCGACGGGATCGACGGGCCCGACGTAATAAATGACGCGGCCGTGAAAATCCAAGCCCTCGGGCAGAGGTTGGCCTGCATCCAGCAGCGCGCAGATGCGCTTGTGAGCGGCATCACGGCCGGTCAGGAGTTTTCCGGACAGCAGCAGGCGCTCGCCGGGCTTCCAGCTCGCAATCTCAGTTCTATTGAGGCCCTCGAGCGATACCCGCCGCGCGTCGGCATCCGGTGACCACGTCACCTTCGGCCACAGATCCAAATCCGGCGGCTCGAGCACCGCGGGGCCCGAACCGTCGAGAGTGAAATGGATGTGCCGGGTGGCGGCGCAGTTGGGAATCACCGCCACCGGCAGGGAGGCCGCGTGGGTGGGATAGTCCAGCACCTTCACATCGAGCACGGTGGTCAAGCCGCCCAGTCCCTGCGCGCCAATGCCGAGGGCGTTGACGCGCTGGAATATTTCCAGCCGCAGCTCTTCCAGCTTGGTTTCGGGTCCGCGTGCGATGAGATCACCGATGTCGATGGGATCCATCAGGGATTTCTTCGCCAGCAGCATGGCCTTCTCGGCGCTGCCGCCGATGCCCACCCCGAGCATGCCGGGCGGACACCAGCCGGCGCCCATCTCGGGCACCATCTCGAGCACCCAGTCGGCCACCGAGTCCGATGGGTTCAACATGGCGAATAAGGATTTGTTTTCCGAGCCTCCGCCTTTCGCGGCCACGGTGATCTCGAGCTCGTCGCCGGGAGCGAACTCGGTGTGGATGACCGCCGGCGTGTTATCCCGGGTATTGGCTCGCTTGAACGCGGGGTCGGACACGATAGAGGCGCGCAGCTTGTTGCCGGGATCGAGATACGCCCGCCGCACGCCTTCGTTGATCATGGATTCGAGAGTCTGCGTCGCCTCCCAGCGCACCCCCATGCCCACCTTCACGAACACCACCACGATGCCGGTGTCCTGGCAGATCGGCCGGTGACCCTCGGCGCACATGCGTGAATTGGTCAGGATTTGCGCGATGGCATCGCGGGCCGACGGACTCTGTTCCACCTCGTACGCGCGACCCATGGCGCGAATGAAATCGGGCGTGTGGTAGTAGGAAATGTACTGCAGGGCGTCGGCGACGCTGGCAATGACATGGGCTTCGCGGATCAAGCTCATGTGGAATCTTACCGCATCCCCTACAATCGGCGAAAATCGGAGTTTCGCGTGCGAAGTGTGTTGGCTCTCCTGTTCGGCGTCTGCCACTGCCTGGCCACCGCGGGATTCGCGACGGCGGCTCCCGCGACGCCCGCGCCGATGCTGCCGCTGCATGAGTGCCGCCTCGAGCATCCGCTGCGGCTCGCGTCGATCGCGGCGCGTTGCGGCGTCCTCGAAGTACCGGAAGACAGGTCGCAACCCGGAGGCGCCACCATCGCCTTGAGCGTTGCGGTGGTGCCGGCGCTCAATCGCCGAGCCGCGGCGGCGCCGCTGTTTCTCCTCGCGGGCGGTCCGGGCCAGGGCGCCACGGCGATGTATGTGAGCTTCGCGTCAGCGTTCGCGCGTGCGAACCGCAATCACGCCATCGTGCTGGTGGATCAGCGCGGCACGGGAAATTCCGCACCGCTGACCTGCGACTATCCCGAAGATTGGCAGATGACCTCGCCCGAGGCAGCCATGCCAGCGCTGCGGCAGGCGACCCTGGCCTGCCTCGCGAAGTATGGCGATCGGGTGCGGTTTTATACGAGCAGCGCCGCGGTGGCGGATTTGTCCGCGGTACGCGCGGCGCTTAAGTTCGGAACCATCGACCTGTACGGGGTCTCGTACGGCACGCGAGTGGCCGAACTCTACATGCGGCGCTACCCCGCGACCGTTCATGCGGTGGTCCTGGATGGGGTCACCTATCCCGAGCAGGTCATCGGCCCCGACACTCCGCTGGACGGCGAGCGCTCGCTCGCCCTCATCGTCAAACGTTGCGCAGACTCGCCGGATTGCGCCGCGGCGTATCCGGATTTGCCGCAGGATCTTGCGGGCCTGCGGCGGCAATTCGGACCGCAAAAATCGATGCTGGTCATGGACGATCCGAACACCGCTTTGCCGCTGAAAGTGGAGTTCACTCGCAGCATGCTGAGCGCTTCTTTAAGATTTCTCTCCTACAGTTCCGCCCAAGCCTCGTTGCTGCCCACCCTGATTCATCGAGCGGCCGAGGGCGCCCTGGCGCCGCTCGCCGCGCAGACTGTCATGACGGCGCGGCAGGTCGGCGACCAATTGGCGATTGGCATGCAGAACAGCGTTATCTGCAGCGAGGACGTGCCGTTCTTCGGCGCCGCCCCGGTCGACGCGGCGGCCATTTCACGTACCTACCAAGGGCCGGATCAGGTGGATGGTTTTCGGGAAATTTGCAAGCTGTGGCCGCGAGGCCCTGTGGATTCCGATCTGCACAGCCCATTGAAGAGCGACATCCCCACCTTGCTGCTTTCCGGCGAGGCCGACCCCGTGACGCCGCCCGCCGATGCGGAACGCGCGGCACAGGGACTGGCGAATTACCGGCACCTGATACTGCGCGGGGAAGGGCACGGCCAGGTGGCCACCGGTTGCGTGCCGGAGTTGATGGCGGCGTTTCTGGACTCGGCAGCACCCAAGCGGCTCGATGCGGCCTGTCTGGATG
>JBARBX010000697.1:0-3310 GCA_049793535.1 Steroidobacteraceae bacterium
GATATCGCGACAGCATCGTGCGCATGCTGGATGAGGTCAAAGCGCCGCTCAAAGCCTGGATCGGACCGTGGAATCACGGTTACCCGAACGGCAGCGACTACGGGCCGATGGTCGAGTGGCGCGATCAGGCGGTGCGATGGTTCGACTACTGGCTGAAGGGTCGCGACACCGGCGTGCTTGAGGATCCGCGAGTCATCATCTATCAGCAGCACTGGCATCCACCCGGATCGCAGGCACAGGATATTCCGGGCGAATGGCGTGCCGAGGCCTGGCCGCCGGCCGGCCTCACCCCGATGACGCTGTATTTGCAGCCCGAACATCGACTCGCGCCGCAGATCCCGCCGGCCGGCCGCGACCTGCTGCGCTATGTTCCCAGCGCAGGCGTCGAGGCCGGTTTCTGGTGGGGAGAACTACTGACCGATCAAAGGCCGGTGGATGCCTTCAGCCTGACCTACGATTCGCAGGCCCTCTCCGACGATGTGGCGATTCTCGGCTTGCCGCGCGTGACGCTGCAGGTTTCCGCGGATGCACCGCTGGCCGACTGGTTCGTCAGGCTGTCGGATGTCGCCCCCGACGGTCGCGTGACCCTGGTGACCGGCGCCGGCATCAACGGCGCCCAGCGCAACTCGATGGCGGCACCCGAAGACCTGGTGCCGGGCAAGGTTTATCCGCTGTCTTTGGATTTGCATCTGGCGTCCTGGGTATTTCCGAAGGGCCACCGCATCCGGATCGCCGTATCGAACGCCCTCTGGCCGATGAATTGGCCGACGCCCTACCCCATGACGACCTCGGTGACCTTGGGCGGTGATGCGGCATCTCGCCTCGTCCTGCCGCGCGTGCCGGTGCACGGACCGGCCGCGCCGCCGTTTGCCGCGCCCGAGCCCATCGAGGCGCCGGGCGGAATTTCAGGGATAGGCGGCGGCGGCGCGGCGTGGCCCGGTGAGTGGACCGTGCTGCGGGATGAAGCGGGACAGCGCAGTACGGTGGTCTGGAAAGGTGCCACCGCGGTGTCGTATCCCTGGGGACGATTCGATCACTCGGAGAAGCTGACCTACGACATTGACGACGCGCATCCCGACGTTGCGCGTGTGCAGGGAGACTCGGAATACATCCAGGTGGTGAAGGATCACGTGCTCACCTGGCGCGGGCGGCTCGATGTATCGAGCGATGCCCGGACTTTCTTCTACAAATACACGAGGACCTTGCTGCGCGACGGCGTGGTCATCCGCACCCGGACCTGGGAGGAACCGATTCCGCGGGATCATCAATGATTGCCCAATGCATTGCCTTCCATCAGCGCACGGGTTCCATTTGCAATGATTGTTGCAGGGACTATAATGACCATAAATAGTGGTCACTTGGGAGCGGATTATGAATATTCCTGCCGCCGTGTTCAAGGCTGAATGCCTGAGTTTGATGGACGAAGTCGCTCGGACGGGACAGCCGATCGTCATTACCAAGCATGGCAAGCCGGTCGCGCAGCTGGTGCCGGTACCGGCGCAATCCGAATCGCTTTTCGGTTATATGAAGAACACTCTGACCATCAAGGGTGACATTGTCGCGCCCGTGCGCGAAGAGTGGAGCGCGCTGTCCGCCGATGAGGACCACCTGTACGATCCTGCACCGAGGACGGCACGCGTGCGCAAGAGGCGGAAGTGAATCGCTTGCTCCTCGATACGCATATTTGGTTGTGGTATGCGGAAGGGGCTGCCGGGCAATTGCGTCCATCGAGCGTCAAGAAGCTCGACGACGCACGAAGGAAGGACGGTCTGTTGGTGTCGGCCATTTCAGTCTGGGAAATTGGCGCGCAAAGCGCCAAAGGCAGAATTCAATTGTCGATACCGCTGCGGGACTGGGTCGCGAAAGCGCTCGACGTTCCCGGCATCCACCTGGCGCCTCTGGATGCGATGACGGCCGTTGAGAGCACCCTGCTTCCCGGCCACCCGCACGGCGATCCCGCGGACCGGTTCCTGGTCGCGGCCGCACGCACGCACGGTGTCGCGCTGGCGACTCGCGATAGGCAAATCATAGAATACGGCAAGCTCGGATTCGTGCGCGTCGTCGAGATGTAGCTGAAGCAGGAATACGCCGCGTCCGGGGGCAGGCGGCGGTCCGGGCGCTCATGAACAATCCCGTCAAGTCGCCGGATCCCCGCAACAGGATTTCGCGGCCTGCACCGGGGGACATGGGACGGTACCGTACGAGCAGAACACGCAGCAGTGGCCGGGCTTGGGCCTAAGCAGGACGAGGCAACCCGTGCACTCGTAAAAGTACTGACAGGCATCGGTGGGCATGGTCTCGAGCTGCGCGTGACCACAGGCGGGACAGGTAATGGTTGAATTGAGCATCATGAATTGTGTGATCCCGTACCGTATCCCAAAGTCATCCGAAGCGCCGCTCATGCGTTCCTCTGATTAGCCCCGCTGCGGAGGGCGAATCGGGAGATTCAGTTGCGACGCGCAGGACCACGGCATCGATGGCATCTCTGGCTGTTGCTGGGCGGACTCTGTGCTCCCGTCGGCGGCTGGGCGGACGCGCTGTCTGCGGTGCAGTTGCTTCGTGAAGGCGGCTGTGGCGGCATTCTACCCCCGGCGCGCCCCGTTCATCACAGTGCGCAGTTGGACCGGGCGGCGGAGCAATGGGCCGCCGGTCGCTCACTCGCCGCGGCGACGGAACAGAGCGGCTACCAGGCGGAATCCACCTCCGGATTGCATGTCAGCGGGCCGGAATCATCCACGGTTCAGCTCCTGAGACGTTCCAGTTGCCGCACCGTGACTCGCCAGGATCTGCGCGACATGGGTGTGTACAGCCAACGCCTGGACACATGGATCGTACTGGCCTCGCCCTATGCGGCCCCGGCGCGCGCGCAGGCGCCGATGCTGGCGTCGCGCACGCTGGAACTCGTCAACCAGGTGCGTGCCCGCGGAACCCGTTGCGGCGAGCGATCCTTCGGGCCGGTACCGCCGGTGAGGCTGTCCCAACCCCTCGCAGTGGTGGCGTTCGGGCACGCGAGCGACATGGCCACGCACGACTATTTTGAACACGAGGATTTGACGGGACACTCGCCCGCGGATCGGGTGCGCGCGGTGGGCTATCGGGAAAAACTCGTGGGCGAGAACATCGCCTACGGCCCCAAATCAGCCGACGAAGTCGTGCAGGGCTGGCTCGACAGTCCCGGACACTGTGAAAACATCATGGACCCTCGATTCGCCGAAATGGGAATTGCGTATGCACCGGGCCGTGCCTCCAAGAGAGGCCTTTACTGGGTCCAATTGTTGGCCGCACCGCGAGCTTAGAATCGACCGATCTG
>JBARBX010000698.1:0-2184 GCA_049793535.1 Steroidobacteraceae bacterium
GCGTGGTGCTGTGGGAGCCCGGCCCCGACGCGCCGGCGCCGCAGCTGCCCTCCGGCGTGTTCGCGGCCGCGGTACCGGGACTTTCCACGTTGCTGGGCCGCATCGCAGACCGGTTCTTCAATTGGCCCTCCTCGCAGCTACGCATCACCGGGATCACGGGAACCAACGGCAAGACCACCTGCGCCTACCTGCTGGCGCAATGCCTCGAGAAGCTTGGGTTTCAATCCGCTTACGTGGGCACCATCGGCTGGGGCCGAATCGGCGCGCTCGAGGGTGCGGCGCTCACCACGCCCGATGTGATCACCTTGCACCGCGTGCTCGCCGCTTTGCGGGCCTCCGGGGTGCGCGAGGTGGCGATGGAAGTATCTTCCCAGGCGCTCGATCAGGATCGCACCGCCGGGGTGCGCATGCATTCGGCCGCGTTCACCAATTTGAGCCGCGATCACTTGGACTATCACCGGACGATGACGGCGTATGGTGCGGCCAAGGCGCGGCTGTTCGCGGCTCCCGACCTCAAGCACATCATCATCAACGTGGGTGATGCCTTCGGCCGGGAATTGGCGCAGAACTATGCCGGGCGAGTGCCGCTGACGGCGATTTGGGTCGGCGCGGGTGGCTCGGGATGGCTGGCGGAGCGCGCGATGCGCGGATTCGATGTGACGTTGGGTTTGCATGGCGTCTCGATGCAGCTCGACGGCAGCTTCGGCAAGGCGGCGGTCACGACCCGGCTGCTGGGCCGCTTCAACGCGGAGAACGCCTTGGTGGTCGTGGCCTGCCTCTTGTCGCTGGGCACGCCGCTCGTCGATGCGGTCCGTGTATTGGCCGACTGTGTGCCGCCGCCGGGACGCATGGAAGTGGTGGAGCCCGTCGCCAAGGCCAAGCCCATGGCCGTGGTCGACTATGCGCACACGCCCGATGCACTGGCCAAGGCCCTGGGCGCGCTACGCGAGCACTGCCGGGGAGCCCTGTGGTGCGTGTTCGGCTGCGGCGGCGATCGCGATCCCGGAAAGCGCCGCATCATGGGCGCGGTGGCCGACGAACTGGCCGATGAGATCATCATCACCGACGACAATCCCCGCTCCGAGAACCCGCAAGCCATCACCCGCGCCATCGCAAGCGGGGTCACATCGCGTGAGGTTCGCGTCATCCACGACCGCGCCGAAGCCATACACGCCGCCTTGAGCGAGGCACGGCCGCCGGACGTGGTGCTGATCGCGGGCAAGGGCCACGAGGACTACCAAATCTACGGCGATACGCGGCGTGTTTTCAGCGATCGGCGCGAAGCGCAGCGCTATTTAGGGGCAGCGGCATGATTTGGGAGCGGCCATGAAACGCACCCTGCAGGACGCCGCCGCCGCCGTCGGCGGACAATTGGTCGGCGACGACCGGCCCTACGGTGCCGTGGTCACGGACAGCCGCACGCTCCAGCCCGGTGCACTGTTCGTCGCGCTGCGCGGGCCCAACTTCGACGGCCGGGAATTCGTCGCTGCCGCGGCGGCACAGGGCGCCATCGGCGCCATCGTCGAAGGCGCGGTGCCCGATGCCCTGCCGCAGGTCGTGGTCCCGGATGTGCTGCGCGCGCTGCAGGCGCTGGGGCGCGCATGGCGCAATCAATTCACGTTGCCCGTGGTTGCGGTCGCCGGCAGCAACGGCAAGACCACCGCCAAGGAAATGACCGCCGCCATTTTGTCGCGCATGGGTACGGTGTGTGCGACACACGGCAATCTCAACAACCACATCGGAGTGCCGGTGACGCTCATGCGCCTGGAGGCCTCGCATCGCAGCGCCGTGGTGGAAATGGGCGCGAATCGCATCGGCGACGTCGCCGAGCTGATGCGCATCGCGCGACCTACCGTGGGGCTCGTCACCAACGCCGGCGCCGAGCACCTGGAGGGTTTCGGCAATCTGGACGGAGTCGCCGAGGGCGAGGGGGAGACCCTGTCCTGCCTCGAGCCTTCAGCGACGGCCATCATCAATGCCGACGACGCCTACGCCGGATATTGGCGGGGAGTCGCCGCAACGCGCCATATCGTCACCTTCGGCGTGCACGCCGGCGCGGACTTCATGGCGAAGAATCCCCTGCAGACCATCGAGCGGGGAGCGTTCGCCACCCGCTTCACCCTGGAATGTCCGCTGGGGCAGTCCGCGATCGCGCTCAAGACCGGCGGCATGCACAACGTCGGC
>JBARBX010000699.1:0-10579 GCA_049793535.1 Steroidobacteraceae bacterium
CCTTGTCGATCTGGTCGTAGGCCTTGTACTCGCCCCCAAACTTCTCCGCCATCACCTTCGTCAAGGCTGCCGTCAGAGTCGTCTTCCCATGATCCACATGCCCAATCGTCCCCACGTTCACGTGCGGCTTCGTTCGCTCAAACTTCCCCTTCGACACGGCCAGTACCTCTTAAATAATGAAAACTGGAGCCCACGAGCGGGATTGAACCGCTGACCTCGTCCTTACCAAGGACGTGCTCTACCAACTGAGCTACGTGGGCCGCATCCTTTTGGAGCGGGTGATGGGAATCGAACCCACGTGATCAGCTTGGAAGGCTGACGTTCTACCATTGAACTACACCCGCACTCCGCTATAAGCCAAAGCCCATGGCACCGAACCCCACATCCGCAGCTGGTGGAGGGGGTCGGATTCGAACCTACGAAGGCATAAGCCAGCAGATTTACAGTCTGCCCCCGTTGGCCGCTTGGGTACCCCTCCTCAAAATGAGCCGCGTATTTTGCTGTGGCAGGCCCGTAGTGTCAATGTGTTCGCAGGCCCTTGAGGCAACTATTGCACGATCGAAGCGACCCTCCCCCGTCGGTAGTCCGCCGCATTCGGATAGGAATGCCTGCCCGGCAACCAAGATGCTTGACACTATCGTAAGATATAGATATCGTACGATAGGTTTTTAAATATATCGAGAGTACTATGCATCATCGTTTACATCACTTCTTTGGGCGCCATCACGGCGGGCACGGTTTCGGTCACTTCGGCAGAGGCTTCCTCGGAGGCGACATGGGCGGGCGCGCCTTCGGAATGGGCCGAAAATTGGCATCCGTCGACTTGCAACTCCTTATCTTGGGGCTGCTGGCTGAAAAGCCACGCCATGGCTACGAAATCATCAAGGCCTTGGACGAACGCTCCAAGGGGTTTTACGTCCCGAGTCCCGGCATGGTCTACCCCGCGCTCACCTACCTCGAAGAGATCGGGCACGCCACGGTCGAGACCGAGGGCGCCCGCAAGCTCTACCGCATCACCGAGACGGGCAAGCAGCATCTCGAGGATCATCGCGACAGGGCGGAGGCCTTGCTCGGGCAATTCGAGCGGGTGGGTGACCGCATGGACCGTCTGCGCCGAGCGATGCATGCCGAGGAAACCGGCGAGGGCGACTTCGAGGATCGCCGGGGCCATGAGCGGCGGGGATCCCGCGAGCTGATGCGTGCCCGGCACGATCTCAAAGCCGCGCTCGCGGACAAATGGGACAGCCCCCGCGAGGAACAACAGCGAATCGCGGAGATCTTGAAGCGCGCGACGTCGGAGATTTTGGGACGGTAGTCGGTGCGCTACTTCAGGTTCGCCTCGAACAGCCGGTAGATCCTCTTGTACTCATCCAGCCACGAGTCGGCGTTGGTGAAGCCGTGACGATCCAGCGGATACGGCGAGAGGGTGAAATTATCCTTGTGCAACTCGATCAGCCGCTCGTACAGGCGCATCGAATCCTCGAACAGGACGTTGTCGTCGATGACGCCGTGGCAGATGAGCAGGGGATCGCGTAAACCGGCCGCGAATTCGATGGGCGACGAACGCGCATAGGCGATCGGGTCGATCAGCGGATCGTTCAGAATGGCCGAGGTGTAGTTATGGTCGTACTGCATCCAGTCGGTCACCGGCCGCAGCGCCGCACCGGCGGCAAATTCCCCCGGCGCCCGGAACAATGCCATCAGCGTCATGAAGCCGCCGTACGAGCCGCCGTACAACCCGACCCGCTTCGGGTCCACCGCGGCGTGCTCCGCCAGCCACTTCTTGCCGTCCAGTAAATCCTCGAGCTCGGGGTGTCCCATCTGCCGGTAGATGGCGGTGCGCCAATCGCGCCCGTAACCCGCCGATGCGCGATAGTCCATATCGAGCACGACGTAGCCGTTTTGCACCAGGAAATTGTGGAACATCTGTTCGCGAAAGTAGTAGGGATACTTGAGATGCACGTTCTGCGTGTAGCCGGCGCCGTGTATGAACAGGACGGCCGGGTGCTTGCTGGTCGCGGGCGTTTGCGAATTCCGGTAGAGCTTGGCGTAGATCACGCCGTCGAAATGCGTCGAGGGGATCTTGACGATCTCAGGCACGATCCAGGACATGGATTTGTATTCGGCCGTGCGCGTGTCCGTGAGCTCGCGGGCGGCGCCCGAGCCGTCCGCCGTGACAAGGGCGATCTGCGCGCCGATGTACGGAGACGAATGCTTCACGAGCAGCTCTTTGCCGGAACGGTCCAGCGAAAATTTCTCGATTCCTTCCAGCCGCGTAACCCGCTGCATCTTTCCGCCCGCGCTCGGGACGCGGTAGACGTCGTAGGAATACGGCGCCGTCTGGTTGCTCAACACGTAGAACCACCGCCCGTCCGCCGACAGCAGGGGATCGGAGACTTCGAAACGACCCTGCGTCAGGGCATGCGCCGGGGTGCTCGGCGCCTTGGTATACAGGTGGGCGAAGCCGCTTTCCTCGGACTCGTACCAGAGCGTGCGATTGTCGTTGAGCCAGCCGAATTCATTGAAGGTCCAGCCGATCCAGGCGGGATCGGTCAATCGGTGCTGCGCCACCAGCTCGTACTTGGCCAAATCGACGCTGGCGATCCACCGGTCCTTGTTGTCTATCGAGAGCAATTGAATGGCGAGGGCCCCGCCGTCGCCGCTCCACACGATGCCGCCGGCGCCCGGATCGGGTTCCTCGCCCACCACCAGCACCTCGCGCCCCTTCGGCGCGGCTTTCGTGCCGTTCTCGTCGCGAACGGCCTTCAAGGGGTCGTCGCCGATGCCCGGAAGCTTGTCGATCTTCAGCGCATGTGCGGTGTGATCGACCAGATTCAGCAGCACCAAGGACTGCGGCGCAGGCGGGTTGCGTCCGACCCGCACGCGCTCGGTCTCGAACTCCTCGTAGCCCGATTCGGTGACATAGCGCGTGAGCTTGCCCTCGAATCCCTTGGCCGCGGACTTGGGTGTGGTCACGACCAGAAGCCAGCGCGCATCGGGCGACAATTCGGTATCGCGAATGTTGACGTCTTCGCCCAGATAGAACGGCGCCGGCGCTCGCGTCGCATCCCCCTTGCGCAATTCCTCGGCGTGTTTCTTGCCGGCCTCGGATTCCTCGTGCAGCCTCTTCAGCGTCGAAAACGTGCGCAATTGCATGTCGCGCAAATCGTCGGCCTTGGGCGGCGCATCGGGATCTTTTTCCGCCTTGACGATGGCGGCCGGCGTCGTGACACCCGTGTCGAAATCGTAGACGAACCAGTCGTTGCCGGCGCGGAAGCTCAACAGTTTGCCGTCGGCGGAGAACTGCGGAGCCGCCTCCTCCTGCGGCGAGCGCGTGATCTGGCGCAGCCGGCCTTTACCCAAGTCGCGAACGAAGATGTCGCCGTTGCGGGCAAACGCCGCGCGTTTGCCGGCGCGATCGAACACCGCCGCAGCATCGGCGTCCGCCATGCCCTTGGCATCGACGACCCGGTCGTTTTGCCCGGCGAGATCGACATGATGCAAATCGACGATCGGCGACCTTAAGCGCTTGACAGAGTAGTAGACCGAGCGCCCGTCCGCGGCCCAATACGCGTCTCTCACGGGCGGGCCCATCCATTCGGGATCCGCCATGATTTTCTCGAGCGTGAGGCCCTGCCCCGCGGCCGGTGCGCCGATCGCCGGCGGTGCGGCCGCCGAGGCGACGGCCCACGTCATGGCGCAAGCCGCCGCGAACATCGGTAGTGCCAGGTTCTTCATGAGCGGGGCGCGGCGTGCTGCGCGCAGGCTAAGTCCAATTCCATATAAGACACTCCTGCCATCGGATTGGAGTAGTAAGGCTCGATCTGCCGAAAGCCAAGCGCTCCGTACAGCGCCCGGGCGGCAGTCATATCTTGCAATGTGTCCAGAACCATTCGCCGGTAGCCGAGCGCGCGCGCCTTGGATATGAGTCGCTCCGTGAGGCGGCGCCCCAGATGCGCGCCGCGGACGGCGGGATTGACGTAGAGCCGCTTCATCTCGCACACCTCACCGGAGAGCCGGCGCAGAGCGCAGCACCCGACCCACCCGCCCTCACTTCCGGCAAGCAACAAGCACCCCGTCGGCGGTCCATACATGTCCGCAAGGTGCGCAAGTTCGGCGGATAAATTCTGGAAGCAGAGATCGACTCCCATCAACGTGCGGATCTGCGCTGCGTATTCTTCGATCAGGATACGGGCGGCTGCGAATTCTGCGGAGGTGTCCGCCTCGACCAATCGATATGTCGGGGGCATGCTCAATTTGCCAGCCGTTCGTACTGCAGATCCGGCCGCTAGCTTACCGAGAGATCCAGGCTGCGTCGACAGGGCCCGCCGACTATAATGCCCTTATGGCCCTCAAGTACTACCATGCGGAACCGGCGGCGAACTCCCTGAAGTCGATGATTCCGCTCATCGAGAAAGGCCTCCCCTTTCAGAGCGTCTACGTCGATCTGCACAAGTTCGAGCAGCACGCAGACTGGTTTGTGGCGGTCAATCCGGAAGGCCAGGTGCCGGTGCTCGATCACGACGGCTTGATCGTCACTCATACCAGCGTCATCAACGAGTACCTGGAGGACGTTTTTCCCGACATTCCGCTGCGGCCGCGGGACGCGGCCGGCCGGGCGCGAATGCGCTACTGGAACAAGTTCTGCGACGAGCAGGTGATGAACTATGTCTCCATGCACGGCTGGCACCGCATGGTCGGCATCATCGCGCGCAAACTCGATAGCGGCGAGTTCGAGCGCCTGATGGAGCATATCCCCCTGCCCGACCAGCGCAAGAAGTGGCGCACGGCGCGCTCCGGCTTCAGCGAGGCCGATCTTGCCCATGCAACGGAGAAGATTCTCTACGCGGTGGACAAGGTGGAGAAGCAGCTAGCGCAGAATGCCTGGATCGCAGGCGATGACTACACGCTCGCGGACATCAATTTCTATTCCTACTGCGGCATGATGGTGGAGCGCATGTTCCCGGAAATGGAAATCGGCAAGCGCTGCCCGCGCCTGGTCGCGTGGCGGGAGAAGATGACGGCGCGGCCGGCCGTGGCGCGTGCGCTCGCCGGAGAGGATCGCACGGCGCCGGGGCTGCGCACCTGGACGGGACACGCGCGCTGACTCCGGCGTGCATCGCGGCCAGCGTGCATCGCGGCCACGCACATCGGAGCCGCGCGCATTGCGGCTTCATGCGCCGAAGAAATTCAGCTCCAGCAGCACCTTGTTCGGGTCGAGGACGAAGATCTGCCGCAAAGCCACCGCGGGCACTTCGTTCAACTCATACGGGAGGCCGCGGCTTTTGAGCCGCGCCAGCAGGCCGTCGTAATTCGAGCATCGGAGCGCCACGTGGTGCAGCGCTCCGGTCGGTCCCGGGCGCACGTCCCGGTCATAGTGGCGCGGACACTCGAGGCTGTTGATGTGCAGGATGGCGCGGCCGGCGTCGTCGTACATCCAACGCGCATTGTCGTGCGTCAGCGGCGGCGGGGCGTCGCGAGGCTCGAGTCCGAGCAGCTCCGCGTAAAAGCGCGCGCTGCCCTCGAGATCGGAGGCGATGATGTTCACATGATCGAGCGAGTTGACGCGCACGCTCATGTCCCTTTCAGTCCCCTGCGCTGCTGCCGGTAGCTGGCACGGCGCGTCTTCTCGAAATCGACGCGTTGGCCGTGGCCGGGATCGACCGGGTAGTCGCGAAAGTCCCCGAGAATTTCCCCGAACACCTCGCCGAGCTCTTCCTTGAATTCCGGGTGCGAGAAGATATGAAACCGATCTTCGCGCATGGCCTCGAGCACGCGCGCGGCGACCACGTCCGGCTCCATGCCGAACTCGTGCACCGCCGCCAGGCGCTTCACGGCCTCCGTGTCCACCGGCTTCGCGCCCGCCTTGAGGCCGGCCGGCCGAATCTCGTCGCTGGCGTAGATATAGGACTTGACCAGGCCGGGGCACAGCACCGACACACCGATGCCGTGCTGCGCCAGGCTTGCCCGCAGCGATTCGGACATTCCACGCACCGCGAACTTGGTGGTGTTGTAGATGCCGCAGGCGCCGGCTGCGAGCAGGCCCGCCATCGAGGCGGTATTGACCACGTAGCCATGCTCGGCCGCCTGGATCATGCGCGGCACGAAAGTCATGACGCCGTTGATGGGGCCCTGCAGATTGACCCCCATGATCCAATCCCAGTCGTCGTAGCTCGACTGCTCGATGGTTTGAAACAGATTGACGCCGGCATTGTTGAACAACAGGCTGACGGCACCGAACTTCGCCTCCACCGCGTCCGCGGCCCGCGCCATATCCTTGCGCGAGGACACATCCACCGGCACGCCCATCGCCCGGGGGTTGTCGAGCGCCTTGAGCGCCGCGTCGATGGATGCGGCGCGGATGTCGGCAATGGCGACATTGCAGCCCTGTGCGAGCAGTGCGCGCGTGAGGCCGAGCCCTAAGCCGTTCGCACCGCCGGTCACGAACGCCGTGCGTCCTGCAAAGTCTTTCATTTCTGGCTTCTCTTGTGGCGCGCCGTCTCGGCGGCGTGGATGGGATTGCGGAACAGCACGCTGAAGGTGCGTTTGTATTCGTCGTTTTCGGGAAGGTTGGGCACGGCCGCGCACATGGCTTGCGCGCGGTCTTCGACACCCTCGCGGAATTCGCTATGGGTCATGATGTACAGCTCATCGTTGAGAATACCCTTCAGAACTCTCTGGCCGATGGCTTCCTTGGTGCTGAACAGATGAAAGAAGCTGCCGAGGCTCTGGCGGCGCTTGTCGGCTTCGGCGTAGCCGGTGGCGGCGAGCGCGGCGGGGCGGGTCTTGCCCGATTCGGCGATGTTCGATTGCACCGCCCCCGGACAGAAGGCGGAGCAGATGATGCCCTGCGGCTCGAGCTCGGCGCGCATGCACTCGATCATGTGTACCGCGGCGCCCTTGGAGGTGCCGTAGAGCGTGGCGCCCGGATGCGGCATGAGCCCCGACATGGAGGCGGTGTTGACGATATGCCCGCCCTCGCCATGGCGCATGATGCGCGGCAGAAAGGTGACGATGCCGTTGACGGTCCCGCCGAGATTGACCCCCAGCACCCAGTCCCAGTCGGCGAAGGTCGCCAGTTCCGTGGGCCCCACGACCGCGACGCCCGCGTTGTTGCAGAGCAGATGAACCTTGTGGAAGCGCGTCTCGGCCGCGTCCGCGGCACGCGCGTAGGCGGCACGGTCGGTGACGTCGAGCTTCAATGCCAGCACGCGCGAAGGGTGGTTGAGCTCCGCGGTCGCGGCGGCGAGATGATCGTCGCGGATATCCGCGATCGCCACATTCATGCCCGCGCCGAGCAGCGCCTTGGCGATACCGAGTCCGATTCCGCTGGCGCCCCCGGTGACGAAGGCGGTTTTGCCCGGCAGGTTCTGCATCGTGGTTCCCCCTCGACTGGTTGCCGGCGCGGCCAACAAAGCGCTGGACAAACCGCCGCAAGTCATATTGTATCTAACACATACAGTCCGGCGCTGACAAAATGCAAGGGCTGAAAGGGGGGACGATGGTCGCGGAAGTATCGGGGGTGGCGGTTACCCGGGTGGAGCATCCGGGTGCGGCTGTGCAGGGATGGCCGGCGCCTTCCGCGGGATATTACGGCCTCGCCGTGATCATTCTCGCGACTGCGCTGAATTTTATGGACGCGCAGATCTTCAGCATGCTGGCCCAGCACATCAAGGCCGATTTTCACCTGACGGACGAGCAGCTAGGCTTCCTTCTGGGGCCCGCCAACATCATTTTCTACGTGCTGGTGGGAATCCCCCTGGCGCGCCTGGTGGACCTCTACCCGCGCAAGTACGTGCTTGCCGGGGGCATCACCTTCATCGGCGGCATCACCGCCCTTGGCGGGCTCGCGCAGAACTTCGTGCAGCTGTTCATGAGCCGCATGCTGGTCGGCGCGGGCGGCTCGGCGCACGCCCCGGGCTCGTACTCGATGCTGTCGGATTATTTCCCGCCGGCCAGACTGCCGCGGGCCATCGGCTTCCTGCAGCTCGGCTTTATCGGCGGCAATGTGCTCGGGATCTACCTCGGTGGGGTGCTGCTCACCCTGGTGGCGGCGTGGCCGGTCACTCACTGGATGGGCCTGTCGATCCACGGCTGGCAGTGGGTGCTGATGATGGTCGGTGCACCCGGTCTTGTGATCGCCGGCCTGCTGATGCTGGCGAAGGAGCCGCCGCGGCGCGGGGTGACGGCGTTGACGCAGGCCGTGCCGATGAAAGCCGTATTGCGTGAGATCTGGACACGCAGGTCGGTCTACCTGCCGCTGTTCATCGGCCTGGCCTTCAGCGCCACGGAGTTTCTGGGCCTCGGGGTCTGGCGCCCGGCGTTCCTGGCGCGCACCTACGGCTGGACGCCGGCGCAGATCGGCAAATGGTTGAGTATCGTGATCCTGGTGTCCTACCTGCTGGGAGCCTTGGTCGGCACCGTATTCACCGAGTGGCTGGCCAAGCGCTACAAGGACGCCCACGTACGCGCCGCGACCATACTCTTCACCCTCGCCGCGCCCTGCGAAATCGCCGCGCCGCTCATGCCCTCGGGGGAGCTGGCGCTGCTGTGCGTGGGCGCGGGCGGAGTGTGCGCCCTGGCCTCGTCAGTGCCGCAGAACTCCGCCATCCAGCTCATCACGCCGAATGCAATGCGCGGCCGGGTGACCGCCATCTACCTCTTCATGTTCATCTTCTTCGGCGCGTTCGGGGGACAGATGATTGGCAGCATCACGCAGCGCGTCTTTGGCTCCGACGCCGACCTGTGGAAGAGCATCGTCCTGACGGCTTCGATCCTGCTGCCGCTTGCGGCATTCACGATCTCGCGCGGCGTCAAGCCCTATGGCCGCGAGGTCGAGCGGCTCGAGAAACTCGAGGCGGAGCGCGCAGGGGCCAGTTCCCGTTCGGCTTGAGGCCGATGCCGCGACCTAAGGAGATCATCGCCCTCACGACGCCGCACGTCGTGGGCGATGAGGACATCGGCGAGATCCGCAAAATCGTCGGTTTTCACATCCGCCTGGCACACGGCGCCGTCTACCGGCACTTCACCGAAACCTTCGCGCAACTCGACCTCACGCAGAAGCAAGTCTCCGCGCTCTGGCTGGTCGGCGACCACCCGGACATCGCGCAGGCCGGTCTCTGCCAGCGCATGCGCATGGATAGGGCCACGACCATGGCCATCGTGAACCGGCTCGCGGCCAAGGGCTACCTGGTGCGCAGAAAATCCCGCAGCGACGGGCGCATGCAGGCCTTGAACCTCACGCTTCGGGGACGCAAGGCGCTGGCGAGGGCGAAGATCGCCATCCGGCGGCACGAGCGCTGGCTCAAGTCGCGCTTCAGCGCAACGGAAGTCTCCCAGCTCATCGGGCTGCTCGCGCGTATTCACGAATAGCAGTTGCACGGCGGGCGGCGCCGAGTGTGGCGCCGCTATGCTGCTACTTGAACCCCTCGCGCGCACGGCTGTTGTCCAGCATGATGGGCTTGCGCGTGACCGGATGCGGGTAATGAAACGCGACGGTGTCGGTCGCGGGCCACAGCCGTGGCGGCGGATCGATGAGTGCATCCGGTCCGAGGGGGTCCTGCGGATAACACACCCTGGACATGGGAATGAAATCGATCGGAGTCTTCTGCCAACCTTCGGCGAAGCTGCCGTGCCAGAAGGGAAAATAACGCAGCGCCTTGATCTTCCAGACGTCGTTTTCGCGCACGTAGTCGTTCTCGTAGATCCCGCCCTCCCACCAGGCGCGCTGAACGCCCTCGGCGGTGTGATGCAAGCCGGCCTGCATCGTCGATCGGCCTCGTACCTGGGCTGTGCGCCGGTCCGCTGCCACGTCGATGACCATCTGCAGCTGCGGGTGATCGAGCAGCCAGCCATAGCGCGGGCCGTTGTGTCCCTGGGTGAACTGCTTCTGGAAGCGCTCGATGTACAGGCGGCGCACGCCGGCTTTGCCGCGGTAAATTCCGCCGAGAAACCACACATCCCCGTCGTCGGCGAACAGGTCGACCACCTCGTTGTACTGCGATTTGTCGATAAAGTAGCCATACGTGTACTGAACGCGGCGAATCTGATGGATGTCCTGCTGGATCGCAAGCTCGTGCTCGAGCTTGTCGATCCGGGCGCTCAGCGCGGCAATGTCATTCATATTGAAGTCTCCTTCCCGACGCGAGATATTTGTATGCGTTACCTACAAGGAGACTCACATGCGTCCACTTGCCCTGCTGCTTGCCGCTTCGGCCCTGCCGTTGGCGGCGCTGCCCGCACACTCCGATCAGTGCCGCCTGACCCCCAAGGAGGTGGTCACGAAATTCATCACCGAACTCTACGTCGACAAGAAGGCGCGCCAGGCGTTTGAGACCTGGGTGGAGCCCGGCTACATCCAGCACAATCCGCTGGCGGCGACCGGCCGCGACGCGGCGATCGCCTTCCTCGAGCCCTTCTTCCAGAGCCATCCCGATGCGCTCTATTCGATCAAGCGCATCATCGCCGACGGCAATCTCGTCGCCGTGCACTCGCATGCCAAATTCACGGCGGGCGAGCGCGGGCTCGCGGTGATTGACATCCTGCGCGTCGAACACTGCAAGATTGCAGAGCACTGGGA
>JBARBX010000700.1:0-2581 GCA_049793535.1 Steroidobacteraceae bacterium
GGGCCAGGTAGACCACCGTCAAGTGTTCGACCGAACCCCCGTTCGGCAGTGTCTCGCACCAGCAACCGCCGGCGCGCGCATCCAAGACGAGATTCGCGGCACTTCGCGAGAATGTGTGGTTGGAGTCCCACCAGCGCGAGGGCATCAGCAATGCGGCGTACACCTGGTCCGGCGACGCGCTGGTGTGCGCGGTCTCGTGTATCTCGAATCCGTTCGCGGCCACATTGAGAACTGCGGCCGCCACAGGTCCACCCATCATGCAGGCGCAGATCAAGCCAAAGACACAGATCGCGAGTTTGTATTTTTGATGCATGATTCATCCCTCATTGGTTTCCACGACTTTTCTGAACGACTCCAGAAGCAAGCCCCAGCCGCCGGGTGAATCCACGGCATTGCGGGCATCGGCCGCCTTATCTCCCATCCGCTCCAGATGGCGATGTTCCAATTCAACGCGTGTCGTGTCGGCGCCCTCCGCGATGAATTTGACCTCCACTTCGGTGACGAGCTCTGGGTCATACTGCCATTGGGGGTTGATCTGCCACGCCAACACCAGCCTTTCAGGCGGTCGCCACTCAATCACATAGCCGGTTTCACACGAAGATCCATCTTCGCCGACGGCATACCAACGGCCGCCGACGCGCGGTTCGACAATGCATTCCTTCAGCGGCGACTTCAAGATGGAGTGCGTCGCCGGCCACCAGCGCGACATCTTCGCGGTGAATACCGAGAAGGCGCGAGATTGGCTCGCCCTGACGATGATTTGTTTGCGAACGGGGGCGATCTTGATCATTCGACGGTCTCTTCCTCTACCTCGGATTGAAATGCCGACAGCGCTTCGTCCCAAAACTGATCCAGCCAGATACGTATCGCCGCCAGGCCCTTGGGATCAATGAAGTAGACGCGGCGAGTGCCGATCGCTCGATCGCCGACCAAACCCGCCTTTTTCAGCACCCCGAGGTGCTGGGACACCGCCGGACGGCTCACCGGCATGCGCGCGGCGATCTTCCCCACCGATCGCGGTCCCCGGCGCAGTTCCTCGAACACGCGCCGGCGCGTCGGATCCGCGAGGGCCATGAGTGCCTTTTGGTAAGCCATGGCTAACTGTAAGTGACAACTTACCATTGTGTCAAGCCGTACGCTTGCCGCGCTCCTGCGCCGGCTCAAATGGGGAAGTGCGAGAACGCCCGGGTTACGTCAGGTCGCGCGCGGCTGAGCGGCCAACATCCGGTAGATCCGCAGCACCCGAGGCACATAGGCCATGGTTTCGGTAAAGGGCGGAATTTGGCCGCCGTTGCGATCGACCGCCTCTTCGCCCGCGTTGTAGGCCGCAAGCGCAAGCCTGACATCCTGACCGAAGCGGTCGATAAGGAATTTCAGGTATTTCGCGCCCGCGTGAATATTCTGGCGCGGATCGTAGGGATTCGACACGCCGAAGCGGCTCGCCGTCGCCGGCATCAGTTGCATCAATCCCACGGCGCCGCGTTTCGACACGGCGCGCGAGTTGAACCCCGATTCCACCACGATTACCGCCCGCAGCAGATTCGGCTCCACGGACGCCGACAGCGCGGCGGTCTCGATGATCGCATCGTACCGGCCGGCCTTGGCCAACAGCATCGAATCGTATCGGTCGCCGCTCTCGGTTCGGTCGTACGGCGACAGCACCAGCAGTCGATAGCGGTTGTTGTCAGGCACGTCCGTGTAATGCCGCATGCCGCTCGCATCCACATAGGTGTAGATCTGCGGATGAGCGGCGGCGGCGGACGCCATCAGCAGGGCTGCGGTCAGAATTGCGGGCTTGAACACCATGGATTTGCGGCTTCCTCGAGCGAAAGCCTATCGCGAAGGGTGCCGCGCCCGATGGGATCTGCATCATGAAACGGCCGTTTGGGGCGGCCGGATCCAGCTCCTAGTCCGCCTCCGCCGGCAGGGGATCCAGCAGAGTTTCGTCATTGTTGCGGGCCGAGTTGACCCGGGGATCGACCGGATAGGCGGTCATACGCTCCGCAGGATAGGCCGCCAGGGCGCCAGCGGCCGCTTCCGCCGTCCCGCTCAACCAGGGCTCGCGCATGTCCCGCGCCAGGATCGCCGGCATTCGCGCCTTGGAATTGTGGATGCCGGCCATCAGTTCATTCGCCGGCAGCGTGATGATGGTGCAGGTCTCGCCTTCCCATAATCCGGCGAACCCGAACATCGATTGATCGTCCAGATGCACGTAAAACGGCTGTTTTGTGCCGTCCGCATTCATGTGCCACTCGTAGAAGCCGAGCGCCGGAAGAATGCAGCGCTGCCCGTATTTCCACGGCTCGCGAAAGCTCGCGCTGCTTTCGAGAGTCTCTCTGCGCGCGTTGAAAGTGCTGTACTTGCCGGGTTTGCCGTTCGCGAAATAAGGCACCAGTCCCCAGCGCAACAGCACCCCGTGGCGGCTGCCGTCGCGGCATCGAATGGCGGGAACCGCCTGCGACGGCGCGGTGTTGAAGTTGGCCGGAAACTGCCATTCGCTGCGGACGAGATTGAACTCGCGCTCGATGGACGCCTCATCGGGGCTGACGTAACGGCCGCACATCTGGCAATCATACCCCGC
>JBARBX010000701.1:0-4742 GCA_049793535.1 Steroidobacteraceae bacterium
GGTCGACATGGCCGGCCCTCCGGACCCCGCCATCTCCGGGGCGGATTGGGAGAAGAAATGGCGGCAGCGGCTGGATGCGACGCCTGCCATCCTCGAACGATGGACCTCGCATCAACGCTACGATGAGTACTGGCAACGGGGCTCGGTCGCCGTGGATTACAGCCGCATCCGCTGCCCGGTGTACGTGGTCGGCGGCTGGCTCGATCCTTACTCGAGTGCGGTCGGCAGCTTGCTTGCCGGCCTGAAAGTGCCGCGCAAGGGGTTGATCGGGCCCTGGGGACATCTCATGCCCAATCTGCCGGCGCCGTTGGGCTTGGAATGGGCGTATGAGGAGGTCAGGTGGTGGCAGCAGTGGCTCGCCGGCGTCGACACGGGAATCATGTCCGAGCCCATGTTGCGCGCCTACATGCCGTACCAAACTCTCTCGGAGGTGTATCCCGCGGAGATTCCCGGGCGCTGGGTCGCCGAAGCGGCGTGGCCCTCTCCGGACACTCGGCCGCTGGTGCTTTATCTGGGCCGCGGCAGCCTCACCCTCAAGCCCTCCGCACCCGACTTAGTCTCCTACGTGGGCGACAAGATCGTCGGAACACTCAAACCCCAATGGATGCCGAGCCGGCCGGACGATCAGACGGCCGACGATGAGAAATCACTGGTGTTCGATTCGACGCCCCTCGACTCGGACACGGAGATTCTCGGCTACCCGCGCGCGAAGATCAGGGTGCGCTCGAACACTCCGGTGGCGAAGCTGGTGCTACGGCTGACCGAAGTGCTGCCTGACGGAAAATCATGGCTGGTCAGCTACGGGATCCTGAATCTCACGCATCGCGACTCGCACGAGCACCCGCGCGCCTTGAGGCCGGGAGAGTTCTACGACGTCGACGTGCCCTGCTACATGGTTGCGCACCGCTTCAAGAAGGGCAGCCGCATTCGGGCCGCCGTTTCAGAGAGCCTTTGGCCGCTGCTCTGGCCGTCGCCACAGATCGCGACGCTCACTCTGGATCTCCGTGCATCCAGCGTCACACTGCCCGTGCGTCCGGCGCCGGTCGTGGAGGAGCCATTTCCCATTCCCCTCAAACATTCGCCGGGATCGAGTCCCTACTCGCATACCACGATGGGACCGGGGACGGAGGGACATTTGAGCCGGCCCCTGTCTTCGACCGTCTTCGACGACATCGGTACGACCGTGCAGGAGCAATCGAGTGAAAGCGTCGTGATCAAGGAGGGCGATCCGAACAGCGGTGTCTGGAGACAGGAGAACATGACGGCTTGGAAGCGCGGTGATTGGGATTGCACGGTCAGCGCCGCCTACGAGCTGACCTCGACGGCGGACGCGTTCCATCTAAAAGAGGTGCTGCGCGCCAAGAAAGGCGACGTGGAGATATTCACGCGCGAGAAAATCAGCACCATCAAGCGCGAACTGCTCTAGCACCGCCTCGAGCGTCCGGCTACCGCGGCCAGAGACAGGCGAAGACGCCCGCCGTCAACAGCGAGTACACCAATCCATCGATGAAATAGACGATGGTGGTGCGCCACGCCTGCCGGTACCAGATCGATTGATGCGCGTGGCCCAAGCCGTACGCCATGAAGGCCGCGACTCCGACGGATTTGAACACGCGGACGTGGACCGCACCGGGGGCAAGCCCGTGCCGCGCCAGATACGCGACGAACAGCGAAATCACCAGCAAGTAGATGAACCACTGCAGGAGGGACCTACCCATTCCGGTATCGCCGCCCGCGATGAGGGTCAGGAACAGCGATGGTCCGCGCTTGCGTTTCTCCGCATATTCCGGCTGCTTCATTTGAGCTGCGGTATTGGCATATGGCGCGAGGTATTGGCCGCTGGGAATATTCATGGATCGCAGTGCATCAAGCAGGGCGTCCTCGTTCGGCAATTTCATAAAATCGCGGCGATGGTTGGGCAGGAACATGTGAATGATCCAGCTTGCCAGAAAGACGATCACGGCCGACAAGACAATGGATGACCACAGCGACCACAGCGAGACCAGAGGTATCATGACTTACTCCCTGTTATTCATTATTCGTGCGTGCGGACGCAGCCAATCCTAGTCCCCGGGCCTTCGCGTGACAAGGAGCCATCCGCCGCGGCGAACTGGAGCGGTTGCGGGCCGCGAACGCTCCGTGTAGCGTCCCCTGATGACTGAGCTGCCTAGGGTCAAAGAATGGCGCGACGCCGATCTCGCGACGTTCAGGAATGAGATTCTGCCGCGGAATGAGCCCGCGGTACTGAAGGGGCTGATCAAAGACTGGCCTGCGGTGCGCGCGGGGCGCTCGTCGTCCCGTGCACTCTGCGACTACATTGCGAAATTCGACGGCGGCCGCCCCGTCGAAACTCTGTTCGGCGATCCGGCGATTCGCGGCCGATTTTTCTACAGCGACGACCTCAGCGGTCTCAATTTCGAGCGCAAGCCCGAAAGGCTATCGTCCACGCTGGAGCGGCTGCTGGCGCACGGGAAGGACGAAAATCCGCCGGCGATATTCATACAGTCGGCGTCCATCGCGGATTTCCTGCCCGGTTTCCTGGGTGAAAACACCACCGATCTGGCCGATCGATCGGCCATTCCGAGAATCTGGGTTGGAAATTCTGTTACGGTCACGACGCACTACGATATTTCCGAGAACATTGCCTGCGTGGTCGGCGGCCGGCGTCGATTTACCTTTTTTCCGCCGGATCAAATCCGCAATCTTTATGTGGGCCCGATTCACTTCACCCTCGCGGGCCAGCCGGTCAGCATGGTCTCTTTGGACGAGCCTGATTTGACCCGCTATCCGCGCTTCGAGCAGGCGCTTGCCGCCGCGCAAACGGCGGAGCTCGAACCCGGCGATGCCGTGTACATACCGTATTTTTGGTGGCATCACGTCAAATCGCTGGAGCCCTTCAATGTGCTCATCAACTATTGGTGGGATGCCGCCGAGACGAAATTCGGTTCACCCTACGATTGCCTGCTCCACGGCTTTCTGACGCTGCGGCATCTGCCCGCCCATCAGCGTGCCGCGTGGCGAGCGGTGTTCGACCACTACGTATTTCAAACGGGGGCGGACCCGGTTGCACATCTGCCGCCGGAACGCCGCGGCGCGCTGGGCGCGATGACGCCTGAATTGGCGGCGCACATCAAGGCGGCGCTGCTGAAGAGATTGAATCGCCCGTAGACTTTGGGTCGGCGAGGCCCGGGGGGTCGGCGGGACCGCGAACCGGTCCCGCCGAGATGGACTTGGAAACGGCTCCCCGGCTAGAAACTGACGCCGACGTCGAACAAGTACGACCGGCCGTAGACTTGGTAGCCGCCGTCGTTCGCCAGATTCTGCGGATTGTTGTCCGTGGAGAAGCGGGCTCTTTCGTTGGTCAGATTGCGCCCCTGCAGGCGGACGCTCCAGTTCTTGGGAAAGGTGTACGAAACGCTGGCATCGAGAGTGGTTTCCGGTGCGAGCATTTTCAGCGTCGTGCCGACCCAGGTGGGTGCCACCGTGAAGGCGGTGTGGTTCTTGAGAGCCACCCGCGACTCGAAGCCGGCGTGGTTGTAGAACAGGTCGAACTCCGACGTGCCCCTCGCAAATCCCACCATGGGATACGGGTTGCCCACCGGCGCCGCTTCATGAATGTTCGACTCCACCTGGGCGTGGTTCGCGTAGACGCCGAAATCCTGGAGAAAGCCCGGGAGGAAGAAGAATCGCGTTTGCAGCGTGAGCTCGACTCCGGCGATTTCGCCGCCGGGGGTGTTGTTCTCCGACGTGATGATGTACCGGGTGCCGCCAATGGTCTCCGTGGACTCGCCCGCGCCAATATAGGTCTTGACGTCCTTGTAGTAGGGGGCGACGGCGAACATGGATTCCTCGTGGAAGTACCATTCATAGGAGAAATCGATCTGATCGGCCTTGAAGGGGTCGAGTTTCGGATTGCCGCCGCCGCCGGTCGCTGGGTTGCCCGTGGCATTCAGCGTGTATCCGGTGGTGAGCGAATCGAGCGGCGGCCGCGAGATGGCGATGGCGGCTCCGAATCGCAGCAGCTGATTATCCGTCAGATGCAGCACCGCATTGAGGCTGGGAAGCGGCTCGGTATACTCATTGCTGATGGACACGGGCGAGAAGGTCACGCCGCCGTCGAGAGACTGGTATCCCGAGCTAGTCGTCGAGGTGTGAGATACTCTGACTCCCACATCGCCGGTCAACGGCAGATCACCGACTGAAGATTTGAAATCCAGTCGGACATAGCCCTCGGATGTTCTCTCCGTGACCTTGGTGCGGAGCAGCGGCATGTCCGAGCCCGCCGGCGCCGCCGAATTCGGGTACACCAAGGGGAACAGGCTGTCGAAATTACCGTAGACCAGCGGGGGCGCGGTGAACGAGGGCGCGCTGAACTGCGACAGTCCGGCGTTGGCCAAGGACATGGGCGCCAGCCCGTTCTGGCCGGCCGTGCCGGCGGGGCACACCTGCGAATTCTGATCGCCGGCAATGGTGAACGTTGTAGAGCCCGTCCCGGCACACAGTCCCCACTGGTTTTCATGATGAGTCTTCTCGCGATCGGACACGCGTGCACCGAACTTCACGCCGCTCAGGAAGGACTGATCGATGGTGCGCGAGAAATTCAATGCGAGCGCGGACAGGCGATCCCGGGTCTCCTCAGGACCCGAGCTCTCGCCCGTGCCGTTGACGTTGGATCCGTTGTTGCTGCGGAAACCGCCGGCGGTCTGCAGAGAGGGGTCTGCCGGGTCGATGCTGTTGGGGAA
>JBARBX010000702.1:0-2562 GCA_049793535.1 Steroidobacteraceae bacterium
GCCATAAAATTTTGTTCTTAATAATTTCTGGGGTATCGATAGATGAAGACCAAACTTGCTCTAAGCGCTTTTGTCGCAGCGTTCGTGTTGAGTGCCTGCGGCAGCAAGACCGAGGCTCCCGCCCCGGCTGCTGAAACGACTCCTCCTCCGGCCGCCGCGCCGGCTCCGGAAGCTGCCGCCTCTGCTGCCTCCGACGCCGGTGCAGCTGCGAGTGCAGCCACTGAGGCCGCGAGCTCGGCAGCCCCTGCGAAGCAGTAATACGGTAGGGTAGTTGATCTCACATGCCCGGGCGGGCGGCCTATTGGCACGTTCGCCCGGGCTGTGTCTTTTTGCAGTTTGGGGCGCGGGTTGTTAGTCAGTATTCGCGATTGTCGACACTCGAAGAAGGATCGCCAGTGGATCCAGAGCGTCTACGCCGAATACATGGATTCATTGGCGGATCTGAATACGGGCCTGTTCTCCGTCATCGGCGCCGACAACCCGCACGAAGAGGAAATCTTCGCCAACTGGTTCTCCAACGATCATTCGCACCCGCTGCTGATTCTCAACGGCACCGAACCCGTGGGGTTCGCGCTGGTCACCCGGCCGCGGATTCCCGCCGCGGGCGAACCCGCGGCCGACTATCGAATGTCTGAATTCTTCGTGCGCAAACAGCACCGCAAAGCCGGCATGGGCCGGAATGCGGCGACGTTGATATTCGACCGATTCGCGGGCGACTGGGTTATCGTCGAATATATGCGCAATCCGGGTGCCGTGGCCTTTTGGCGGCGGGTGATCGCCGGCTACAGCCGTGGTCAATATACGGAGCGTTCCCGCCATGGCGAAGTGCAACAGCGATTCAAGAGCCGCCCCACGGCGCAGCGCTGAGGCTATGACCGATCCACCTCAGGCCCAAGACAACGTCGCATTCGACTTTGTCCGCACCCTGGCAGCGGAGTTGTCGCGCGGCAATGTGGACCTGCCCTCGTTTCCCGAGATCGCGGTTCGCGTGCGGCGGGTGTTGTCCGACCCCAAATCCTCCGTGGACCAGGTGGTTCGAGTGGTGGGATCGGAGCCGGCATTGGCCGGGCGGCTGCTGCGGATTGCAAATTCTGCATCGCTCAACCGCAGCGGCAAGACGGTCACCGATCTGCGCACGGCGGTCAACCGCATCGGCTACAACATGGTGCGCAGCGCCGCCATGTCCTTCTCGATGGCGCAGATCCGAAACAGCAGCAAGCTGGCCGGATTGGAAGATCACCTGACCAGTCTCTGGCAGCGCAGCACCGTGGTCGCTGCGTTCGCCTTCGTGCTCGCCCGCACCTCCACCAAGGTCAATGCCGACGAGGCCATGCTGACGGGGATGATGCACGGCATCGGCAAACTGTACGTGCTGACTCGGGCGATCGATCACCCGGAGCTGTTCGTGACCGGCAGAACGCTCGATGACATCATCGGCGAGTGGCATGCGTCCATCGGCAAGGCGATTCTCGAGAATTGGGAATTCTCCGAATCGATGGCGCAGGCGGTGGGCGATCAGGCGGATTTCACGCGTATCCACGACGGTCCGCCCGATTTGAGCGATGTCATCGTGGTCGCCATACTCATGGCCGAGCACGCCGGCGATATCCACAAGCTCGAGTCGGCCTTGGACGGCCTGCCGGCCGCCAAGCGCCTCGGATTGAACGAGGAGAAGACGCAGGAGGTGATGCGCGAATCCTCCGCCGAGGTTGCAGCGCTCAGTCAGGCCCTCGGAAATTAGCGGGGAACGGCGCTTACCCGCGGCGCTCCGTCGCGATCGCGGCGGCCACGTAACTCGCGTTCTGCGGCATGATCCCGGCCAGGTTCATGCGGCTGTCGGGAATCATGTAGATGTGGTGCCGGTCGCGCAGCCGCTCGACCACCTCGCGCGAAATGCCGAGCAGCGAGAACATGCCGTGTTGAGTTCGGATGAAATCGAACGTCCCGGCTCCCGTCGCCCGGCCGAGCTCGAGGGCGAGCAGCGTGCGCATATCGGCAATCCGGGTCCGCATGCCGTCGAGTTCCCCGATCCACTCCTGCTTGAGCGCCGCGTTCCCGAAGATGTGTGCGGCAATCGCGGCGCCGTGATCGGGCGGCATCGAGTACATGCCGCGAGCGATTTGCAGCACGTGGCTGAGCATGGCGTCGGCGCGGGTCGGATTCTCCCCGATCGCGATCAATGCGCCCACGCGCTCGCGGTAAAGCCCCAAATTCTTCGAATATGAAATGGCGATGAGCGATTCGGGAACCTGCTCGGTGAGCAGGCGCAGGCCGGCCGCATCGGCGTCCAGGCCGGCGGCGAAGCCTTGATAGGCGAGATCCAGGAAGGGAACGAGCCGCCGGCGCTGCAACAGCTCGACCAACGCCTGCCACTGCGCCGGATCGAGATCCGCCCCGGTGGGGTTGTGACAGCAGGCGTGGATCAAAACCACGTCCCCCGCGGGGAGGCGGTCGAGCCGCTCCAGCATGGCCTCGAAGCGCAGAGCGCCCGTGGCGGTATCGTAGTAGGGGTAGCGCTCCAGCCGCAGACCCGAACTGCCGAGCAGGGGCGTGTGATTGCCC
>JBARBX010000703.1:0-2518 GCA_049793535.1 Steroidobacteraceae bacterium
CGCGCGCCAGGGCGCGCTCGCGGATCCCGCCGGAAATCTCGCCGTCCGCGGTATCCGGATAACGATCGGCGAGATCGCGCAATTGATCGCGCAAGCTGCGCACCGCCAACTCGACCACCTCCGAATCGCGGCGCGGGACCGCGACATCCAGGACGCCGGCGAGTTCGTCGATATCGCCGAGCACATTGGGCCCCGTGAGGTGGTATTGCGGCCGCATGCCAGCGCCGATTGCGGCGAGATACGCCTTGAGGTCGGCTCGATCCTGTTCTTCGAGCTTGAGATCGAAGGCGCGGTTGAAGTGATCGATCACCTGACCGAAATCGTCGAAGCGGCCGTCGTGGAAATAGGGCGCGTTGAAATCCGCGTTCAGCAGCGTCGGCGTCTTATAAAGGCCGCCCGACCCCACATCGTGCTGCCGGTGATCGACGAAGGCGGCGGAGGGGATGTGACAGCCGGCACAGCTCATCCCCGGATCGTGCGGGAAGGGTTTGGCGAAGAGTGCTTCCCCGCGGCGTTGGGATGGGTTTGCGTTTGGGCCAAGGCGCCCCGCCGCGTCCAGTCCGGGATTGGGAAGGAAATCGATATCCTCGATATAGACCACGATGGCATCGAGAACTTCGGGCGAGGGTGCGGGTCCCGCGAACTCGTTGACGATGACGTTGCGCACGAAATCGCGCAGTGAAGCCGTGCGCCCGTCATGACCATAGGGGGCGAGGAAGCGCGCACCCCGCAGACTGGGGATGGCCACGGGGTCGAGCACCCCATTGTCCGTCTGCGGATTGAAAAACGCGGACGTGGTGTCGAAATTGCCGGGACGCGTCGACAGGCCGGGGATGAAGAATTTGGGGTTCGAGGCCCCATTCACGTGGCAGCTACTGCAGGAGAGGTGCGCCCTGCGGGCCGCATCGCCCAGAATGTAGGGCGAATTGAACGCCAGATTGCCGAGATTGGAGAGGTAGGACTTGCGGCCGCGGATCGCTTGGGAGTGGAAGACTTCGCGCGGGCTCTCGATGGCGTCCTCATTGAGTTCGGAACCGACCGGCAAGCCGGTCTGATCGTCGACCGTGGCCAGTGCGTGCGCTGCAAAGGAGAGCCCCCACAGCAGCAGCCCCGTGGCAAGACGGGTGCGTCGTGCGCAAGCTAGGTTCGACAAAGGATTCCCCCAGGGCTTCAAAGGCTTCATTCTCGGGTGACCATCTATCACCGCCGCATGTCTCATTTGTGACCGCCGTCCGCAGACCGGGCAGGCCTGAAGGCCCGAATGACGACGATCGCAGCGTCAATTTACCGGCGCCGGGCTGCGGCGGCGCCGCGGGCGCCGCAGGTGGCATAACGTAAGCTATTGAATTGTAGACGGAACTGGCATCCTGAAGTCACTGGCATAGAACTTGCTCGATTCCCCGTGCGGCATGTGCCCGCGCTAGGAATTTCCCATGGCCGATTCAGCCGACGACAGTACTCCTCCTCCGCCCAAGAAATCCGGCGGTCTTATGGCCACCCTCATGAACGGGATCGGCATCTTCGTTTTGACGCTGATCGCTGTGGTGGTCGGCGGTTTCGTCAATGCGAAACTGCATCCGCTCCCGGACCTGCAATTGGACAAGGACGGCAAGATCAAGGCCATCGTTCCGGTGGCTGCCGCCGCCAAAGGCGAGGAAGCTGGAGCCGCCAAAAACACGTTGTACTACGCCATCGACCCACCCCTGGTGGTCAATTTCGAGGATGGTTCCGCGGTGCGCTTCCTGCAGATCAGCATGGAAGTCATGGCCCACGATCAGAAGGCCATCGACGGCGTGCAGAAGAATATCCCGTTGATTCGCAACAATTTATTGCTGCTCATGAGCAATCGAAACTACCAATCCATGATGTCGCGCGAGGGCAAGGACAAGCTGCGCCAGGAGGCGCTTGCCGAAGTGCGAGCGGTGCAGAAGAAGGAAGGCAGTCCGGATGTGGACGATATTCTGTTCACCAGCTTCGTGGTGCAGTAATGACCGAGGCTCAAGTCCCGGCAGCGATCTCCGACGAAGAAGTGTCGGCGCTGCTCGAGAAGAACGCCGTCGAGACGGTGCGGCCTTATGACTTCACGGCGCAGCGCATCAATCGCACGCAATTGCCGCTCCTGGAGGTGGTCAGCAAAAGCTTCGCCGAGCGCGCGGGAGCGTCCCTGTCGACCTTGCTGAGCCGCGATGCCAGCATGCAGTTCAAATCGCTGGAGACAATCAAGAGCGGGGATGTGCAGGCCGCGCTGCCGATGCCGGGAAGTCTCGTCGTCGTGCGTCTCAAACCGCTTCCCGGCTTCGCCTTCATCAGCGTCGAGCCCGCCCTGCTGCTGACGCTGCTGGACGGCTTCTTCGGCGGATCGGGCCGGGCCACCACCGACGCCCAAGCCGCCGTCGCCCCGGCCGCGCAGCGCTTTCTGTCGCTGTTGCTGCGCAGTTTCGCCGCCGATCTGACGGCTGCCTGGGCGCCGGTGACGCCGCTCGAGCTCGAGCTGGTGAAGCAGGAGACCAATCCCCGA
>JBARBX010000704.1:0-2044 GCA_049793535.1 Steroidobacteraceae bacterium
CCTCCGGAGCGCCCACGATTCCGGGCGCCGCCACCCCGGGAAATCCCGCGCCGGCTGCGGGCGCGCAGGGCGCCGCGCAAGCCACCGCGGCCGCGAGCGGTCCGAGTTCCAGCTCGCAGCGCAGTACCCGCAATTTCGAAGTGGATCGCACGCTGTCCTACGTGAAGCAGCCGGTCGGTGTTTTAAAGCGCCTCAACATCGGCGTGGTGCTCGACGACTGGCAGAAAGTCGACGCGGACGGCAAGGTCACGACTGCGCCGATGAGCGACGCGGACATCAAGCGCTTCACGCAATTGGTGAGCGAATCCATCGGCTTGCAGGAGAAGCGCGGCGATCAACTGAACGTGCTCAATCAGGCATTCAAGAGCAACGCGCCCATCGCTCCCCTCGACGGTCCGCCGCTGTGGGAGACACCGTGGATCACGCAGCTCGCCAAGCAAGTTGTCGGCGCGGTTCTGGTACTGATAGTGGCGTTCCTGGTGCTGCGGCCATTGATGAAGTCGCTGACCAAGACGGCGCCGCGCCGCGCCGCCGGCGAACCCGGCGATATCGAGGGCGACCGCGTGAGCATTTCCGGCCAGGGCGGCAAGGCCATCAAATTGGCGCCGAGCTTCGAACAGCAGATCGCGGCGGCGCGAACCCTGGTGGGGCAGGATCCCCGGCGTGCGGCGCAGGTGGTAAAGGATTGGGTCTCCGCGGATGGCTAGCAAAACCGACGATCTCGCCGGCACGCAACGGGCCGCCATCCTGCTGATGAGCTTGGGTGAGCAGGATGCCGCTAATCTGCTGAAGCAGCTCGATGCCCGCGAAGTCCAAAAGCTCGGCATCGCGATGGCCGAACTCAAGGAGGTGTCGCGCGAGCAGATGACCTCCGTGCTCGATACCTTCATCGGCGTGGCGGATTCGAAGGCGAACATCGCGGGCGGGTCCCAGGACTTCGTGCGGCGGGTGCTGACCCAGGCGGTCGGCAAGCAGAAGGCGGACATGCTGCTCGATCGCGTCAGCACCGGTCAGACGGGCCAGGGCATCGAGGCCCTGAAGTGGATGGAGTCGAAGGCCGTTGCGCAAATCATCGGCGGCGAACATCCGCAAATCGCCGCCATCGTGCTGTCGCATCTCGAGCCCGAGCAGTCGGCCGGCATACTGCCGCTGCTGCCCGAGGACATGCGCACCGAAGTGCTGATGCGCATCGCCACCTTGAACGAAGTGCCGCAGTCCGCCCTGACCGAGCTCGATCAACTGGTTGAGAAGCAGGCGAATGCCACGCCCCCGGCGACGGTGCGCCGCATCGGCGGCGCGCGCACGGTGGCCAATATCCTGAACGCCATGGAGCGCGACAAGAGCGGCGAGGAGCTCGGCAAGATCGAAAAGGCCGACGGCGACATGCACGGCAAAATCAAGGATCTCTTGTTCATATTCGACAATTTGCTGAATGTCGACGACCGCGGAATACAGGCGCTGCTGCGCGAAGTGGGCTCCGATACCTTGGCGGTGGCGTTGCGCGGTGCGGAACCCGAAGTGCAGGACAAGATTCTGAAGAACATGTCGAAGCGCGCCGCGGAAATTCTCAAGGACGACATGGAAGCGCGCGGTCCGGTGAAGCTCACCGACGTGGAGGCGGCGCAAAAGGAAATCGTGGTGATCGCACAGCGCTTGGCCGAGGAAGGCACCATCAGTCTGGGCGGCAAGGGCGGGGGCGAGTTTGTCTGACCCCAAGGCTAAATCGTCCTCCGCCGGCGCGCAGCTCTGGACGGCTCCGGACATGGGTAGTCCGGTCGCGGACCGGAAAATGGCCACCGTGGCCGGACTCGTCGATCTGCAGGCGGAGGCGCACAAAGAGGCCTTCGAGCAGGGCCTCGCCGAAGGCCGCGAAGCCGGCCGCGCCGAGGTTCGTGCCCAGGTCGAGCGGCTCGCGGGGATGTTCTACGACTTGGCCAAGCCATTCGAGGTTCTGGACACCGAGGTGGAGCGCGAGCTGCTGACCCTGGCGATGGCTCTGGCGCGGCAGATCGTGCGCCGCGAGCTCAAGACCGACCCGACTCAA
>JBARBX010000705.1:0-2809 GCA_049793535.1 Steroidobacteraceae bacterium
GTCATCGGTTGCTCGAGGCGTGCCAGGCTGGCCGGGTCTTCGAGGTCAAAGTAGTTCGCCGAGTCGGCCGGTTCGATCTGCCGCGCCAGTGTCGTCTTGCCACACTGGCGCGGGCCGATCAGCGCGACTACCCGGCTGCGGCGCAGTGCCCGACGTAATTGAGCCAGAAGTAGGGGTCGTTCGATCATGCGCTCAATATTACCATGAAATTCTGTCATAAGCTGAAGGAATTTCATGGTAACTGTATCGATTCGCTGGCGGTGCATCCAGGTACATCGACCGCCTCCCCGGCGAACCCGCGGCCGGGTCGTGGATGTTCATGTGCACCCTCTCGTCGATTTCCACTAGAGTAACGCTATCCAGGAGTTTCTAGCGGGACTGCGATGATCCTCTACGGCCATGCGATGAGTTCGGCTTCCTACCGGGTGCGGATCGCGCTGAACCTCAAGGGCTTGCGTGTTACACCCATGCTCCTGGATCTGCGCGGCGGCGAACAGCGGCTCGAGGCGTTCCTGCAAATCAACAGCCAGGGCTTCGTGCCCGCCCTGGCGCTGGACGACGGCGCGGTGCTCACTCAATCCGTGGCCATCATCGAATATCTCGATGAAATGCATCCCGACCCGCCGCTGCTGCCGCAGGCGCCCTTGCCGCGCGCACGGGTGCGGGCACTGACGCAGGCGATCACCTGCGACATACATCCCCTCAACAATCTGCGCGTGCTGCAATATCTCGAGCGCGATCTGGGGCAGGATAAGACGGCGCGCGATGCCTGGTACCGGCACTGGGTGCAATTGGGGTTCGAGGCACTCGAGCGCTGGCTGGTGCGGGACACCGCGACCGGCCGATTTTGCCACGGCGATTCGCCGACCCTGGCGGATGTGTGCCTGGTGCCCCAGGTGGCCAATGCTCGGCGCTATGCGGTGGACTTGAGTCCCTATCCCAGCATCGCGCGAATCGATGCCGCGTGCCGGGAACTCCCGGAGTTCCGTGCCGCTGCGCCGGATCCCCCCGCTTGATCTCACTGGAGAGCATCCCGAGCTTCACGCAGGCAGAAGCGCTGGCCGCCGCAAAGCGCGACTTCGGCATCGTCGGCGAGATTTCGGCTCTACCCAGCGAGCGGGACCAGAATTTCCTGATCGTGGGCGGTGGCGGCGAGAAATTCGTCTTGAAGTTCGCGAATGCGCACGACACGCCGGAGCTCCTGGATTTTCAGAACCAGGCGATGCGGCGCGTGCAAGTGTCGGCGCCGGGCTGCCGCGTGCAGCGAATCGTTGCTTCATTGCAGGGCACGGACATCGTCCGCATTCGCCGCACGGGAAGCAGCGTGGATCACTGCCTTCGGCTGCTGACCTGGGTCGACGGCGAGGTGCTTGCAAGGTGCGCAGCGCGCGGGCCGGCGTTGTTCGAATCCATCGGTGCGAACCTGGCGGACATCGACGCCGCGCTGTGCGGTTTCGCTCACCCCGCCATGCATCGCGTGCTGCAATGGGACCTACGCCGGGCAGGAATGGCCCGGGAGCACGTGCGGCTGCTGCCCAAGGTTAAGCGGACCCACGTCGAACGCCTCTTCTCGCAATGGGAAGCGATCGACTGGAGCACCTTGAGGCATAGCGTGATTCACGGCGATGCCAACGATTACAACGTCATCGTCGGCGAGGGGCTCATGGTTGGACTGCTGGACTTCGGCGACATGGTGTACAGCGCAACGGTGTGCGATCTGGCCATCGCGCTGGCCTACGCCATGCTCGGCGAGGATGATCCGTTCGCTGTCGCGGCACGGCTGATCCGGGGCTATCAGAGCGGCTATCCCTTGAGCGAGGCGGAACGGCGGTCGCTGTTTCCTCTGGTGCTGTCCCGTCTCGCAATCAGCGTCTGCTATTCGGCACACAATCGGGCGCGCAATCCCACCGACCCGTATCAAGTAGTGAGCGAGGCGGCGGCCTGGGATCTTCTGGAGAAGCTCGACGTCTGGTCGGGGCATGATGCGAATGGAATTTGGATGGCCGCGATTTCCTCATGAATATCGAGATCAGGAGCGAGACCGCAGCCGATGTCCGGGGAATCGAGGCTGTGACCATGGCCGCGTTTCTGAATGCGCCGCACACCAGCCACACCGAGCAGTTCATCGTCAGCGCATTGCGCCGGGCCGGAAAACTAGCGGTGTCACTGGTTGCGGATGCCGGCGGCGCCATAATCGGCCACGTCGCGGTGTCGCCGGTGTCGATATCGGACGGCGCCACCGCCTGGTTTGGGCTCGGTCCCATTTCAGTGCTGCCGGAGCATCAGCGCCGGGGGCTGGGCGCCCGTCTGATGGGCGAAGCTCTGCGCATCCTTCGCGAGCAGGGCGCGGCCGGCTGTGTACTTCTCGGGGATCCCAACTACTACAGCCGGTTTGGCTTCCAGGTCGATCCGAACCTTACCCTTCCAAATGTACCGCCGGAATACTTTCAGGCCCTCTCGCTCAACGCATCACGGCCGCGCGGCACCGTCTGGTACCACGAGGCGTTCAATGCGTGAGACTTAGTAGTGAGGCGGCCGTTCCTGTTCGGGCGTGCGTGCGCGCTCGTCGGATTGGACGCCGCTCAGCCGCTCCGAGAGGGCCTTGAGCTTCGCCTCATGGGTCTGGATTTCCCGATGCTGCCGGAACACGACGTCGCTCAATTCGGCAACGGCGCGCTCGAGGTAGGCGATCTTGGTCTGGACCTTCTCCAGAGTCTCGTCGTTCAATTGCGCCTCTTCAATGTGGTGCTACCCGACCCGGATGCCGATACAGTAACCCCTGCGGCGGGGTATCGCCAGGTGCGGGTAA
>JBARBX010000706.1:0-10212 GCA_049793535.1 Steroidobacteraceae bacterium
CGCGATATTCCGAGGTGATCGAGCAGTGACCACAGCGCCGCTGCAAACCCCTCGATGGTGTACTCACCCCGCGGGGGTGGACTGCGTCCGCTTCCCGGCAGATCCGGGACGATGATCTGAAAGCGTCTTTCGAGCGCGGCCACCTGAAATGTCCAGTCGGCCCCGCTGCCGCCCAGTCCATGAATGAGCAACAGGGGTTCGCCTTGCCCATGTATCAAGTAGTGGATAGCGGGATTCTTGTTATTGCAAAAAAACGGCATGTAAAAAATACTAGCGCAACACCAAGCTCGAGCCCTTGCGACCCGCCCACTCTTTCGGCGTCATTGGTTCGCGGATTATCATGTAGGCGGGCGCCTACGACCCGAAGCGCTTCAGGGACCCTTCGGCAGCGGCGGGGGCGGCGATTCGGAAGGGTCCGCGGGCAGGGACTTGGGGTGCGTCGGGCGGTGCAGGTCTTGGGCGCTCCAGCCGCCACCCAGGTCGCCGATCAGGGACACGGCATCCGCAAGTCGGCTCTGCTCGACGGCAAGCGCCGTTTGCTGGTCGCTTAGCTGCACCTGCTGCGCCTGGGCCACCGCGACGTAGTCGACCGTCCCCGCCTGGTACTCGGCCATCGCGATGTCGGTGCCGCGAATCGCATCGCGCACGGCGGTATCGAGCGCCTTGGCCTCGTCGCCCAATATGCGCAGCCCCGACAGGTCGTTCTCCACGCCTTCGAACGCGGTGAGCACCGTGCTGCGGTAGCTTGCAACGGCTCCCTCGTAGGCGGCGCGCGCGGCCTGAACTTCGGCGTGCCGCTCGCCGAAATCGAACAGGGTCTCGGTGCCGTTCGCGCCGAGCGACCAAATGTGATTCGCCGAGTGCAGCAGGCCGTTCAACGGCGATTGCGTGAAGCCCGCCGCGGCCGACAGCGAGATGCTGGGATAGTAGGCCGCGACGGCGACGCCGATCGCGGCGTTTTGCGCCTGCATCGCGCGCTCGGCGGCGGCGATGTCGGGCCGGCGCTCGAGCAGAGTCGAGGGAACGCCGACGGGAATGGCGGGCAGCGTCGGCAGGGTGCTGCCGCGGGGAATGTCCAGATCCTCCGGCTTCCTGCCGACCAGAACGGCAATGGCGTGCGCGTACTGGGCGCGCGCGACGCCGAGACCAATCAGGTTGGCCTGTGCGCTTTCGAGAGCGACTTGCGCCGTGATCACGGCGGACGGCGGTGTCGCCGCAATGCCGGCCTGGGCTTGCGCCTGAGTGATTCGCAACGCGTCGCGGTAGGCATTGACGGTCTTTTCCTGAAGATCGATGCCCGCATCGGCGACGCGCAGCGCGATGATCGTGGTCGCGAGCAGGGTCTGCGCGGACAGGGTCGCGTTGGCGAGCGTCGCCTCATCGGCCTGCGCGATGGCGGTATTCTGCTCGATCAAGCGGCGAACCTGCCCCCAGATGTCGAGAGTCCAGCTCGCGCTGCCCTCGAGCGTCGCCGACGTGACGTTGCCCCTGCGCGCATTGGCGGTGCTGGTGCTGGTGCCGGCCGCCGCTCCGCCGTAGCCGGGTCCGCCTGAGCGTGTGACCGATCCTGTAGCGTCCAGCGTGGGGAAGAATTGCGCGCGCGCCACTTTCACTTCCGCCAGCGCCTGCAGGTAGCTCGCATAACTCTGGCGCACGGTCTGGTTCGACACGGCAACCTGCGGCTCCAGCTCATCGAGCAGTGGATCGTGGAACTCGGTCCACCAGTCGCCCTTGGGAGCGGCGTCCGACGGCGCCGCTTCGGCCCAGCCTTCGGGAGGCGGCTCCTGGTACTGTTTCGCGACCGGCGCGCTCGCGCGGTGATAGTTGGGGCCGACCATGCAGCCGCAGAGCACGGCGCCCAGGGCGGCGATGGATGAGAATCTCGATAGCATCATGGTTGGACACCCGCACTCAAGTCACCGTGCGGCGTCGCGCCGGTGGACCAGCTCCGCATCCTGAGCCGCAGCCGTTCGAAGCCCAGATAAATGACCGGCGTCGTGTACAAGGTAAACACCTGGCTCAGGATCAATCCGCCAATGACGGTGATGCCGAGCGGCTGGCGCAGCGAGGCCCCCTGACCGATGCCAATGGCGAGCGGCAACGCTCCGAGCACCGCGGCGGCCGTGGTCATCATGATGGGGCGCAGTCGGATCACCGCGGCGTCGTGAATCGCCTGTTGCGCCTCCTTCTGTTGCTCGCGCTGCAAATGCAGCGCGACGTCGATCATCATGATGGCATTCTTCTTGACGATGCCGATCAGCAGAATGATGCCGATGAACGCGATCACCGACAGCGGCGTGCCGAAGATGAGCAGGGCCAGGGTCGCGCCGATCATGGCGGAGGGAAGCGTCGAGAGAATGGTGATCGGGTGGATGGTGTTCTCGTATAGAACGCCGAGTACGATGTAGATCGCCCCGAATGCGGCCAGCAACAGCAGCGGCAACGTGGACATGCTTTGGGCGAATACCTGACCCGCCCCGGCGGGGTTGCCGCGAATGGAAGCCGGCATGCCGAGATCCCGCATGGCTTGGGCGATGGCCGCCTGAGCCCGGCTCAAGGAACCGCCCGGCGGGAGATTGAAGGAGATCGTGGCGGCGACGAGACCGTCTTGATGATTCACTTGCGTCGCCGTGTGGTTGTTGACGTACGTGATCATGGCGGGCAGCGGCACCATGGTTTCCGCCGACGTGCTGTCGGCGCTGCCGGTGGAATTGCCGCCGCGGCTGTTCGAAATGCTGTTGGTGAGCGCGTTGGCCTCTGCATTGCCGTTCAGGGAGTTGCTCGAGGCGGCTGCCGCTTGCGCTGCCGAGATCGCGGAGTAGGGTTTCACGCCGCTCACCGTGCCCGGCGGCGACTGCGTCTGTTCGGAACCGCTGGGGTTGCCTGAGGACGTGCTCAAGTAGGTGCGGTCGAGCATTTGCGGGTACTGCCAATACTGCGGCGCCACCTCCATCACCACGTAGTACTGGTTGAAGGGATTGAATATGGTGGTGACCGTGCGCTGGCCGAACGCATCATAAAGCACATTGTCGATCTGATTCGGCGCGAATCCGTAGCGCATTGCGGTGCCGCGCGCAATGTTGACGTAGGTCTGAAGGCCGTTCTGCTGCAAGTCGGTATTCACATCCACGATCTCACTACGGTACTTGCCAAGCTCCGTCAACAGCTTCGGGGTCCAGGAGTACAGAGCCGCGGTATCCTCGCTGGTCAACGTGTATTGATATTCGGCGGCCGATTGCCGGCCGCCGATGTGCAGGTCCTGCACCGCCTGAAGGAACAATCGGGCGCCGGACACGCGGCCGAGCTTCGGCCGCAGGCGCTGAACCACCTGATCGGCGGAAAGTTTACGCTGGGCCAATGGTTTCAGCTCGACGTAGACGTTGGCGCTGTTCAGGGAGCGGGTGCCGGTAAATCCGATGACCGAGGCGACGGCAGGGTCCGTCTGCACGATGTCTTGAAGCTGCCGAAGCTTCTTTTGCATCGCCTGGAAGGAGATGCTTTGGTCCGCGATGATATTCCCGATGAGCAACCCGTTGTCCTGCTCCGGAAACAGGGTGAAGGAGACCCATCGAATCAGGAACACGTTGAGCACGATCATCATCACCAGCAGCACGCCCACCAGCAGGGCATGATCGAGCACCTTGTCGAGCGAGCGCGAGTAACCGGCCTTGAAGCGCTCGAACAGGGCGTCCGCCCAGACCGCCCAGCGTGTCTTCAAATGCAGCGACTCGCCGCGCGCGAGCAGGTACGCGCACATGGTGGGCGTGACGGTGAGCGAGACCAGCAGGGAGATCAGGATGGCGACCGACAACGTCACGGCAAATTCGTGGAACAACAGGCCGACGATGCCCGGAAACAGCAGGATGGGGATGAACACGGCGATGAGCGAGAGGCTCATGGATATCACCGTGAAGCTCACTTCGCCGCTGCCCAAGACAGCCGCCTCGCGCACATCCATTCCCGATTCGATGTGGCGCACCACGTTCTCGAGCACCACGACGGCATCGTCGACCACGAAGCCGGTGGCGATCGTGAGGGACATCAGGGACAGGTTGTCGATGCTATAGCCCAAAAGATACATCGGACCGAACGTGCCCAGGATGGAGATGGGCAGTACCACCGCGGGGATGAGGGTCGCACGCGGCGATTGCAGAAACACGAACACCACACCGATCACCAGGACCACCGCGATCATAAGACTGCGCTCGGTGTCGCCCACCGCCGCGGTCACCGACTGCGATCGGTCCATGGCAATGTGCACCTCGATGTTCGGCGGCAAGGTTGCCTGAATCGACGGCAGCACTTTCTTGATCTGGGCCACGGTCTTGATGATGTTCGCACCGGGCAGGGGGAAGACCACCACGCCCACGGTCGGCAGGTTGTTGTACAGGCCGGCGTTGCGTATGTTCTCGTTGGAGTCGACCACGGCGGCCACATCATGCAGCAGCACGGGCGCGCCGTTGCGATAGGCGATGACCAGGTCTCGATAGTCTGAGGCCTTGGTGGCCTGGTCGTTGGAGAGGACCTCATAGCGCTGATTGCCCTGTTCGATGTGGCCTTTGGCGCTGTCCGCGTTGGCCGAGGAGATCGCGGCGCGCACATCCTCGAGTCCGATGCCATAACTCGCGAGCTTGTCGGGTTCGATCTCGACGCGGACCGAAGGCAGAGCGCTGCCTCCCAGTTGGATCTGTCCGACTCCGGCTATTTGCGACAGCTGCTGCTGGATCACCGTGTCGGCCGAGTCGTACAACTGTGCGGTCGTGAGCGTGCTCGAGGTCAACGCGAAAATGATGATCGGTGAATCCGCGGGATTGTATTCCCGGTAACTCGGATTGCCGCGCAGCGTGGAGGGCAGGTCGGCCCGCGCCGCCTGAATGCCTGCCTCCACATCGCGTGCGGCGCCGTTGATGTCGCGGTTGATGGCGAACTGGATGACGACCGAGGATGAGCCGACGCTGTTGGTCGAGGTGAGCTCGGTGACCCCGGAGATGGTCGCGAGGCGCCGCTCGAGCGGCTCCGCGACGGTGGAGGCCATGATATCCGGGCTGGCGCCCGCCATGGTCGCCCGCACCACGATCACGGGCAGCGTGACATTCGGCAGCGGTGCGACCGGCAGATGGAAGTAGGCCAAAACGCCGGACAGTGCGATGGCGATGGCGAGCAGCGACGTCGCAACGGGCCGTTGGATGAAGAGCGACGGAATGTTCACGCGGCGCCCTGGCCCGCGGGTTGATTCGCCTTGCGGCCGAAGCGCAGGGCGAGCCGGTCGAACAAGAGATAGATCACCGGCGTGGTGAACAGAGTCAGCACCTGACTCACCAGCAGGCCCCCAATGATGGCCAACCCCAAGGGCCGGCGCAGCTCCGAGCCGGTGCCGGTTCCTACGAGGAGCGGCAGCGCCCCGAGCATGGCGGCGAGCGTCGTCATCAGGATCGGCCGAAAGCGCAGGATCGAGGCCTGAAAGATCGCCTCCTCGGCGGGCTTGCCGTGCTTGCGCTCGGCCTCGAGCGCGAAATCGACGATCATGATGCCGTTTTTCTTGACGATGCCGATGAGCAGCACGATGCCGATGATGCCGATGACATCGAGGTCCTTGCCGGCCAACATGAGGGCGAGAAGCGCCCCGATACCCGCCGATGGGAGCGTCGATAGAATGGTCACCGGATGGATGTAGCTCTCGTACAGAACGCCGAGCACGATGTACACGGTGACCAGGGCCGCGAGCAGCAGGAAGACCTCGCTCGACAGGGAGTCTTCAAAGGCTTGCGCGGCGCCCTGGAACGAAGTGGTGATGGACGGCGGCAGGTGCACGGACCGCTCGGCTTGCTCGATCTCATCCACGGCCGCGCTCAAGGATGCGTCGGGCGCGAGGTTGAACGACACGGTGACGGCGGGAAACTGCGCGAGATGGCTGATCACGAGCGGCGACTTGCTGACCTTGATGTCCGCAATGCCTCTCAGGGGCACCTGGCCGGCGCTGCCGGTCTGGGTTGGAAGGTACAAGTCGCCGAGCGCCTGTAAATTCGGCAGGCTCTCCGCTCTTGCGACCAGGACCACCCGGTACTGGCTGGACTGATTGAAGATCGTGGAGACGATGCGCTGGCCCAACGCATCGTAGAGCGCATTGTCGATGGTCGCCGGGGTGATTCCGTAGCGGGCGGCGAGCTGCCGGTTGACTTCGACATTGACGCTCAAGCCATCGTTGTTGAGGTCGCTCGTCACATCCGAGATCGATTTGATCCGCTTCATGCGCGCCACGAGCTCGGGCACGTATTGCTGGAACGCCTCCTGACTCGGGCCGCGCAGTACGAACTGATACTGGCTCGGCGAAACCACGGTGTCGAGCGTCAGACTCTGTTCCGGCTGAGGATACAACTTGATGCCGGATACCTGCGCGACCTCGTCCTGCAGGCGCAGGGCAATCTGCCCGGCCGACAGCGAGCGATCGGCGTGGGATTTCAGGTTGATGAGAAAACGGCCCTCATTGAGCGTCGTGTTGGTGCCGTCGATGCCAATATAAGAAGTGATCGAGGTTACGTCGGGGTCCTTCAGGATCGCATCCGCCAGCGCGGCCTGGCGCTTCGACATGGCGGCGTAGGACACCGAGTTGTCGGCAACGCTGATTCCCTGGATCACGCCGACGTCCTGCACCGGAAACAGGCCCTTCGGAATCACCACATACAAAATCCCGGTCAACACGACGGTGATGGTGGCAACCACGAGGGTCAAAGTCTGTCGGGCGAGCACCCATTTCAGGCCCCGCTCGTAGGCCGCCAGCGTGCGGTCGAAAAGCCGCTCGCTGATCTGCTCGAAGCGGCTCGGCTTGCGCTCGGCTTTGCGGCGCAGGATCTTTGCGCACATCATCGGCACCAAGGTCAAGGACACCACCGCCGAGATGGCGATGGTCACGGCGAGGGTGACTGCGAACTCGCTGAACAGGCGGCCGATCACCCCACCCATGAAGAGCAGCGGTATCAGCACGGCGATCAACGAGATCGTCAAGGACATGATGGTGAAGCCGATCTGGCCGGCGCCGGCGAGCGCCGCATCCAGCGGACTCATGCCTTCCTCGAGATAGCGCACGATGTTCTCGATCATGACGATCGAGTCGTCGACCACGAAGCCGGTGGCGACGATCAACGCCATCAGCGACAGGTTATCGATCGAGTAGTTGAGCTCGTACATGATCGCGAGCGTCGCGATCAAGGATACGGGTACCGAAATGCTCGGGATGATGGTCGCAGGCAGGTTGCGCAGGAACACAAAGATCACCAGCACCACCAGCGCAATCGCGAGCAGCAGCTCGAGCGCGGCGTCGAATACCGAGGCGCGAATCACACCGGTGCTGTCGGCAACCACCTGAACATGCATTGCCTGAGGCAGGCTCGCCAGCAACTGCGGGAGCTGCTTCTTGATCTCATCGACCGTGGCGATGACGTTCGCGCCCGGTTGACGCATCACGTTGAGCACGATGGCCGGCACCTGACCGAACCAGGCGCCCTTCTCGATGTCCTGCGCCGCCTGAGTCACCCGCGCGATGTCGCGCATGAACACGGGGGCGCCGTTCTGGTAGGCGATCACCGTGTTCAAGTAGTCGTTCGGGTCCTGTATCTGATCGTTGGCGTTGATGGTGTAATCGAGCTCGGGGCCGTCGAAATTGCCCTTGGGCTGGCTCACGTTGATGTTCGCGAGGAGCGAGCGAATGTCGTCGATGCCGAGGCCGTATCCTGCAAGTTTCTGCGGGTCGACCTCGACGCGGACCGCCGGCACGTTGCCGCCGGAGGGTGTTACTTGGCCCACCCCCGGCACCTCGGAAATCTTCGAGGCGAGGCGATTGTTGGCGAGATCCTGAAGCTGGGTGAGCGACAAGGAATCCGAAGTTACCGCGAGGGTCAAGATCGGTTGATCGGCGGGATTGACCTTGGCGTAGACGGGCGGCGCGGGCAGCCCTGTGGGCAGCAAGCTGTTGGCCGCGTTGATGGCCTGCTGAACGTTTTGCTCGGCGATGTCGAGATTCAGTGCGAGATTGAACTGCAAGGTGATGACGGAGGCGCCGGCCGAACTCGCGGACGTCATCTGCGTGAGGCTCGGAATCTCCCCGAGCTGCACCTCGAGCGGGGCGGTGACGGTGGTCGCCATCACCTGGGGGCTGGCGCCGGGATAGAAGGTCTGCACCTGGATGGTCGGATAGTCGACGTCAGGGAGCGAAGAGATGGGCAGGAATCTCACCGCGACGAGGCCCACGAGCACCAGCGCGATCATCAGCAGCGAGGTGGCCACGGGCCTTAAGATGAACAGGCGTGAGATATTCATGACGCGCGCAGCGACGGTGAGCGGCCGATCAGTTCGATGAGCTCGCGCCTTGCGCACCCGCGCTTGGCCGCTGTCTCGCCTTGGGATAGGGCGGTGATCCCGGTGTGGGTTTGGCGGAGGCCGCCGCGTCCACGTGCGCCGTCGGCGAGGCGATGCTGATGCTGGCGCCGTCGGTCAATCGATCCGTGCCATCGACGACGACCGTGTCGCCGGTGGAGAGGCCGGACAGGATGGCCGTGTTCTGTCCATCGGTCGCGCCCAAGGTCACCTTGTGCGCGGACACCGTGTCGTTGGCGTTGACGAGATAAACGTAGTCGCCGGGCGCGCCGTTCAACACCGCGGGCGTGGGCACGAGCACCGCCTGCTTAAGGGTGTCGACGAGGATCTTGATATTGACGAATTCGTTCGGGAACAGGGCCTCGTCGTCATTCGCGAATTTCGCGCGTAGAGTGACCGTGCCGGTGCTGGTCGCCATCTGATTGCTGAGCGCGTACAGAGTACCGCTGGCGATCTCCTGACTGTTGTCGCTCGTGTAGGCGGTGACGGCAAGCTGTGCGCCGGAATTGACGCGCTGTATCACCTTGCCGATGTCGTTCTGTGCGACCGTGAATTGCACGGTGGTCGGCTTCATGGTCGTGATTACCACGATGCCCGGCGAGCTCGACGCCGTGACATAGTTGCCGGGATCGATCAAGCGTAGCCCGACCCGGCCCGACACGGGCGCGGTGATGCGGCAATAGGTGAGATCGAGCCGGAACTGGGCGACGCTCGCTTCATCCAACTTCACCTGAGCTTCCTCCTGCGTGACCAGAAATTCCTGGTCGGCCACCGTCTGTTCGGCGATTGCCTTCTGGGCGCGCAGCTCGTGGTAGCGGGCCAGATCGGAGCGCGCCTGGGAGAGGATGGTCTGATCCTTCAACAGGGAGGCTTGCGCCTGCTGCAGGCTGATCTCATATTGACGAGGGTCAATCTGAGCCAGAAACTGACCTTTCTTGACATTCTCGCCCTCCTGGTAGCCCACCTCGGTGAGATAGCCGCTGAGCTGCGGCAGCACCGTGACGGTTGCATTGGGAGTGACCGTGCCGAGTTCGGACAATGTCTCCGGCATATCGCCGCGGGCCACTTTCGCGACCTTGACCACTTGTGGCGCGGTGCCACGGGCTGCTTTCTTGCTCTCGAACAGGTGGAGCAGTACCAAGCCGAGCAAAAGGACCACCACCGCGCCCACGATCCACCGCAGCCAGTGGCGCCGGGCGACGGCTGTCGCGGGCGGTGCGTCCTGAATTTCGTTCATACCGTCTCCGGATCATTTTTTGTTGGACAACATACTAGCCCGCGCGAACAGGCTCGGATTGCCAAGGTGATCTGAGAGTATTCAGGCAAGAATGTTCCACCCAGAGTATCGATGGAAGCCGGCCCGCCCGCTCGCAGATTGAATTTCGCGAACCATCCCAACCGCCGATCACGTGTAACTCTTACAATCGGTCGAAGAGCGCGGGATCGCCCGCAATTGCTTGAATAGCATACAGGTGTGATCGGTAGCCACCGCAATCCGAGAGACGGATATTTTGACTTCAATCGAGCCGCGCTTGCGGACGGCAAGCTGGAGCAATTTCCATTGCCGAAGGAATGTAGCAACCCTCGCGGAGTCGATTTCCGGGGGCCGATGGGGGTACCATTCTCTCCGTTCAGGGTTGGTTAGGCTTAAAACAAGCAGGAGAATGTCATGGGGGAAAACGTCTACAAGGTGGTCGAACTCGTCGGAACCAGCACGGAGTCCTGGGAGAAAGCCACCGCCGCCGCAATCAACCGTGCGAGCAAGACGCTGCGCGACCTGAGAGTTGCGGAAGTGGTCAAGCTCGACGTGCAGATCAAAAACGGAAAGGTCGAAGCCTATCG
>JBARBX010000707.1:0-3955 GCA_049793535.1 Steroidobacteraceae bacterium
TTACTTGATTGGGCAGGGCGCAGGCACCGCCACAATCACGGTCACCCGCGCGGATGGCGACATCGGCGCGACGTCCGTTTCCTATGCGACGGCGAACGGCACCGCCGTCGCCGGCACGGATTTCACCGCAACCAGCGGTACGTTGCAGTGGGCCAGCGGTGATTCGGCCGCCAAGTCGTTCAACGTTCCGATCAGCAACGCCGCGCCGTTCACGGGCAACAAGTCGTTCGGTGTGGCACTCTCCAATGCGACCGCGTCGGCGGCGATGGGCTCTCCGCAGAACGCGACGGTCACGATTGCCGGCGATGCCTCGGCGCCCGTCGGCAGTTTGGTGCTTTCGGCCTCCGGCTACTCGGTGGCTCAGAACGGCGGTCAGTTGAACGTGGCCGTTGATCGCACGGGCGGCTCCAATGGCGCCGTGAGCGTCTCGTATGCAACGAGCAATGGCACAGCGACCGCCGGCACCGACTTCACCGCAACCAGCGGCACGCTGCAATGGGCCGATGGGGATACGAGCGCGAAAACATTCTCGATTCCGGTCAGCAACGCGGCGCCGTTCTCGGGCAGCAAAACGTTCACGGTTGCGCTTTCCGCTCCCAGCGCGGGTGCGGCGATCGGCAACCCGGGCAGCGCCACCGCCACCATTTCCGGTGACGCAGCGCCACCGGTGGGCAGCCTGCAATTGTCAGCCGCAAGCTATGCGGTGAACCAGGGCGCAGGAACATTGGCCGTGACCGTCACTCGCACGGGCGGCTCCAGCGGCGCCGCCAGCGTCACGTACAACACGACCGGCGGCACCGCGGTTGCCGGCACCGATTTCACCGCCGCCACGGGTACTCTGAATTGGGCCGCGGGCGATGCCACGTCGAAGAGCTTCTCGGTCGCGATCAGCAACGCCGCGCCGTTCTCGGGCAACAAGTCGTTCACGATATCCTTGTCGAACGCCGGCGCCAGCGGGGCCGCGCTCGGCAGTCCGAGCAGTGCAATTGCCACCATTACCGGCGATGCGGTGGCTGCAGTGGGAAGCTTGCAGCTATCGGCATCGAGTTATGGAATCGGACAGGCGGCGGGCACTTTGTCGGTGACCGTCAACCGCACGGGCGGCTCCAGCGGCGCCGTCAGCGTGACCTACGCCACTGCCGACGGAACCGCGGTGGCAGGGACGGACTACACGGCCGGCAGCGGCACGCTGAGCTGGGCGAGCGGCGACGCGTCTTCCAAGTCCTTCTCCGTCGCCATCAGCAATGCGACTCCGTTCTCCGGCAGCAAGGCGTTCACCGTCGAGTTGTCCGGTGCGACCGGCGGGGCGACCTTGAGCAGCCCGAGCAGCGCCGGCGTGACCATAGCGGGCAGTCTGGTCGTCGTCCCTGCGGGTACGACGGCGTGGGTTTACTACAACGGTGTATTGAATTGGGGCGGCGACTGGTCGTTTGCGGCGACGCCGAACTATAAGGATACGAGCGGCGTGCCCATCGAGGGTGGCTACGACATCGAGATCACGGGACAGCAATGGGGCGGCTGGCAGCCGTATGTCAGTGCGAACTGCCAGAGTAGCATCGCTAGTTGCTTCGTTACGACGCCCTACAAGTATCTGATCTTCTCGGCCAAGCCGACCGTGGCGAACCAGATCTTTGGCTCGGCGGTATTATCGGCGGGGGATACGCCGGACGGCGCCTTTATCCAGAATCTGTCGGCCTATTGCTCGGGCGGCGGCAATCCGCCGATCGGGCAGTGGGAATCGTGCAAGGTTCCGCTGTCGATCTACGGCCTGACCGACGTGACGATTCTGAAGTTCTCGATCTCCGATCAGACCGGGTTGTCGAGCAATCACTACTACCTCGACAACGTGGGTTTCACCACGAATTGATCGGCATGGGGTGACAGGACACTGCGCGCTGCATGGATGCGGCGCGCAGGTTCGCTCGCGAGGGGCGAGCGCTCACACCTCCAGCCGATCTCCGGGCCGCGCCACCAACCCATACAGCGCCGGCATCAGAAAAACGCTGATCAAGAGCCGCGTGAACAAACCGCTGACGATGACCAGCGCGAACGGCCGCTGGGAGTCGGTGCCGACGCCTGTGGCGAGTGCCACCGGCAGCAACCCCAGCGCGGCGACCAGCGCGGTCATCATGATCGGACGCAGTCGCAGAATGGCGCCTTGGCGAATGGCTTCCGCCAGGTCGGTGCCGTTGCGGCGAAGCTCGTTGACATAGGAGATGTAGACGACCGCCGTCTGCACCGAGACGCCGAACAGGGCCAGGAAGCCGATGCCCGACGACACGGAGAACGGGGTGCCCGTAATCCACAGCGCCACGATGCCTCCCACCGGCGCGGACAACAGTACTCCGAGCACCGTGATGAACGGAAATTTGAAATTGCTGTAGAGGGCGAACAGCAGGAGGAATATCAGGAACAGAGTGAGCGGCAGGATGACGCTCAGTTGCTGGCGCGAGGCCGTGTATTCCGAGTATTCGCCGCCCCAGTCCAATCGATAGCCCTGAGGCAGGGAAACCTTCGCATTGACCTGCTGTATGGCATCGCCGACCGCGCCGGCCAAATCGCGCCCCTCCACGGAGAACTGCACACCGATGTAGCGGGAATTGTCCTCTCGATAGATGAACGAAGCGCCGTTCGTCACGCGGATGTCCGCGAATTCCTTGAGCGGAATCTGTTGTCCCGCGGGTGTGGCGACCAGAATGTTGCCGATTTCCTCCGGGTTGTCCCGGTATTGCTGCTGGAGACGCACGATGAGATCGAATTCCTTTTCTTGCTGCACCACCTGGGTGGCCACATCTCCGCCGATGGCCGTCTGGATCAAGCCGTTGATATCGGCGACGTTCAGGCCGTAGCGCGCAATTCTCGAGCGGTTGATCGCGATGGTGAGGCTCGGCTGTCCCAGTTCCTGCACCAAGGTCACTTCCCGGATGCCGCGCACCTGCTCCAGTATCTGCTTGATGGCTTTGCCCTTCTTTTGCAGCGTATCCAAATCGGACCCGAACACCTTGACCGCCAGGGCGCTCTTCAATCCCGTTTCCGCCTCATCCACGGCGTCCTCCGCCGGCTGCGTGTAGTTGAAATTGATTCCTGGGAATTGCTCGAGCTTCTTGTTGATGGCTTCGATCAGCCCGGCCTTGGTGCGGTAGGTGCCGGTCCATTGCGAGTAGGGCTTCAGATCGACGTAGAACTCGACATTGAAGAACCCGGTGGAGTCGGTGCCGTCGTCGGGCCGGCCCAGCTCCGAAGCGACCGTGGTGACTTCGGGGAAGGAGTGCAGGATTTCGCGCACCTGGGGCGCTATCTTCGCCGACTCGTCGAATGAGATGGTGTAGGGCATGGTCGCACGCACCCACAGCGCGCCTTCATCCAGCTTCGGCATGAACTCGGCGCCGATGCGGGGGATGAGCAGCAGCGAGGCCGCGAGCAGGATGGCCGATGCGCCGGTGGTCGCCCAGGGGCGCGCGAGACAGACGTCGAGGCCCTTGATGTAAACGGATTTGATGGCTTCAAAAGCGGCATTGCGCCGCTCCTGCACGCCCCCGCGCATGAACCACGCGCACAGCACGGGCAGCAGCGTCAGGGTGACGATCAACGCGCCCACCAGCGCGAATACCATGGTGTCCGCCATGGGCTTGAACAGCGTGCCGGAAGGTCCCGACAGGACGTAGATCGGCAAGAAGCTGGCCACGATGACCGCGACCGCGTAGAAAAGCGGCCGGTCTACCTCGGCCGCGGCTTCGAGAATGATCTCCTTGAGGTTGAGCGCGGAGCCTTTGCGCGCGCCGATCTGACGAAAGATGTTCTCCACCATGACCACGGCGCCATCGACGAGAATCCCGAAATCCACCGCACCGATGGACAGGAGATTGGCCGAGGCGTTTTGGATGTCGAGGCATATGAATGCGAACAGCAGCGCCAGCGGGATGCTGGTGGCGACGATCAAGCCCGCCCGAAAGTC
>JBARBX010000708.1:0-9286 GCA_049793535.1 Steroidobacteraceae bacterium
ATTATGATCAATCGCCGGCCCCGGCGGGCGGCAAAGAGGACTTCGACGACGACATCCCGTTCTAGGTGTTGTCAGGGCGGGGGGAGCACCAGATATGCGGACACAGAGCTGCACACCTTCCGGATTCTCCGTGGCCAGGGAGCATCAGGGTGTCAGAACCACGCTGGGGACCTGGGTCAAGGCCATTTGCCGCGCCCTGGAGGCCGCAGGCTGCGACAGCGTCGCGCTGCTGACCGAGGCCGGTTTCGATCTCAAATCGCTCGATGGCCCCACCGCGCGCTGCCCGCTGACCCATACCGCCCGCCTGTGGAGAATTGCCGTGGCGGCCACCGGCGACCCCGCATTCGGCATCAAGGTTGCGAGCCACATCAAGCAGACGACTTTCCATGCGCTCAGCTACGGACTGTCTGCGAGTTCAACGCTCAAGGAAGCCTTCGAGCGCGTGCAGCGCTACTGCCGCGTGGCGAGCGATGCCATCGAATATGAATTTTGGCGCAGCGGCGCCGAGTATCACTTCGTCATCGAACCGGCCGACGACGTTACCGACGAATCGGTCGACGCGCTGGTCGCCGCACACCTGCGGATGTGCCGCTCGCTGATCGGGCATGACTATTCGCCGATGCGCATCGAGCTTCGCCGCGAGCGGCCCGCCGACATTGAGGACTTCGAGAGCCTGCTGCGTGCGCCTCTGCAATTCGGTGCGGCGCGGACGCGATTGGTGTTCGACGCCGAGTCCATCGAGCGCACTCTCGACGGCGGCAATCCGGAATTGGCGCGACAGCATGATGCGATCGCGGCTCAATACCTCGCGCAGATCGAACGTGACAACATTCAAGGCCGGGTCCGGGACGCATTGACGCAGCGGCTGGCGCTCGGCGAGCCGTCGCAGGAGGATGTTGCGGAACTTCTCAACATGAGCGCCCGCACGCTGCAGCGCAAGTTGGGCGACGCCGGCACCACCTACAAGGAGATTCTCGACGAGACCCGCCGGGTATTGGCGCTGGCTTACTTGAGCGCGCCGCGGCACACGGTCGGCGACGTGACTTACCTGCTCGGCTTCTCCGCCGGCAGTTCCTTCACCCGAGCCTTTCGACGCTGGACGGGCCAGTCGCCGTCCGATTGGCGCGCGAGACTTCAGCCGGCCGTGCCCAACGAGGTTTCCAACTCGTTGGCAAGCGCGATGAGCCGCGGCCGCACCCTCTCCAGCAGGAACTCCTTCGACACCATGTAGGCCGGGGCGCCGCAGTTGATCGCCATGGGCGGCAAACCGCCGCCTGGGCGCACGGGAACCGCGATGGCGTTGACGTCCTTCTGCCAGTCGCCGAAGGAACAGCACACGCCGAGTTCGCGAATGTCGCGCAGCGACCTGGCCACGCCACGCTGCAAGTCGGGCCACCGGGCGGGCTCGGCCAGCTCGCGCACGCGCTCCATGATGTCATTGCGTTCGTCTTCCGACACCGCCGTCAAGTAGGCGCGGCCCATCGCCGAGGCGGCAATCTGTATTCGTGCACCGCTGTCGAGACTCAAAGTGACCGCGGCCGAACCGCGAACCGCATCGATGTAAATCATCGAGAGCCGGTCGCGGCTGCCGAGACTTACCATACACTGGCCGAATTCGGCGAGCTCCTGCATCAAAGGATGCGCGAGCTTGCGGATGTCCAGCCGCGACAGCATGGCGCTGCCCAGGCTCAAGGTCGCCGTGCCAAGGCTGTACTTGGCGCTGTCCTCGACGTAGACCAGATAGCCGAGCGTCGTGAGCGTGTGGGTCAGTCTCGATACGGTGGATTTGGCGAGACCCGAGCGCCGGCTGAGTTCCTGGTTGCCGAGCATGCGATCGCCGTGGCGAAAGCATGCCAACACCTCGAGTCCGCGCGCGAGCGCAGTGACGAAGTGACGATCCTTGCTTTGCGTCTGCCCGCGCCCGGGCTGATGCAGCTTCTGGGGTTTAATCATTGACAAGCTCCAACACGAGTACTCATAATTTTGCACGAATTCAGAATTAAATTCCGTAGTGCAGAACTAGCGATGGCGAACACCGGCGTCGCGGGCGGCAATCATGCGTCTTGAATTTACCGACGAAGAACAGTCGTTCCGGGAGGAGGTGCGCGGATTTCTGCGCCAGAAGCTTGCCCCCGCCATCAGCCAAAAGGTGCTCAACGGCTACGAACTGGGCCGCGAGGACATACTTCAGTGGCAGCGCCGCCTCCATGAACGAGGGTGGGGCGGCATGAGTTGGCCCACGGAATTCGGCGGTCCGGGCTGGAACTCGGTGCAGCAGTACATTTTCGATGAGGAGTCGGCTCTGGCCGGCGCGCCGCGCCTGATTCCCTTCGGAATCAAAATGGTTGCGCCGGTGATCATGACGTTCGGCAGCGTTGCTCAACAGCAGCGCTACCTTCCGAAGATCAGCGCCGGCGAGGAGTGGTGGTGCCAGGGGTATTCGGAACCCGGGGCGGGCTCGGATTTGGCGTCGCTGAAAACACGAGCCGTGCTGGACGGGGATGCCTATGTCGTCAACGGCCAGAAGACCTGGAACACGCTCGGCCAGTATGCCGATTGGATATTTTGTCTGGTGCGCACGGACTCCAGCGCCAAGCAGCAATCCGGCATCACGTTCCTGCTGATCGACATGAAGAGCCCCGGCATCACGGTACGGCCCATCACGCTGCTGGACGGCGGTCATGAGGTCAACGAGGTGTGGTTCGAGAACGTGCGGGTGCCGGTCGAGAACCGCGTCGGCGAAGAGAACCGCGGCTGGACCTACGCGAAATTTCTGCTCGGCCACGAGCGCACCAATATAGCCGGCATCGGCGGCGCCAAGCGCGAACTGGCGCGGCTGAAGCGCATCGCATCCGAGGAGCGCCGGCAGGGCCGTCCGCTGATTGAAGATCCGCTGTTCGCCGCGCAGATCGCACAGGTGGAAGTCGATTTGTGGGCGCTCGAGATTACCAATCTGCGCGTACTGTCCGCGGAGCGTCGCTCGCCGGCCGGGGGTCCCGAGGCGTCGATTCTCAAGATCAAGGGCACCGAGATCCAGCAAAGCATTTCCGAACTCATGATGCGCGCCGTCGGTCCCTACGCCCTGCCGTTTCGCCGCGAGGCCATGGAGGCGGGCTGGCAGTTCGATCCGGGCCGCGATCCTCCCGGGCCGCGCTATGCGGCGACCCTGGCCGCCGCGTACTTCAACCAGCGCAAGCTGTCGATCTTCGGCGGTACCAACGAAATCCAAAAGAACATCATCTCCAAGATGATCATCGGTCTCTAGGAATCCAAGGAGCCGCTCTTGAACTTCGAATTCAGCGATGAGCAGCGGCAGCTGCACGAGGTCGTCGAACGCTACCTCGGCGAGCAATACCCTTTCGAACGTTTTTCGTCGATCAAACGCTCGAGCGCCGGGTGGGATCCGGAAGTGTGGCGCGGTCTTGCGGAGTTGGGCGTGCTCGCCATCACGGTGCCGGCGGCGCAGGGCGGCCTTGGGTTCGGTCCATTGGAGACACTGGCCATGATGGGCGACTGCGGCCGAAGCCTGTTGCTCGAGCCCGTGCTTTCGAGCGCGGTCATCGCCACCGCGGTGCTGCGCGCCTTCGTGAACGAAGCACCGGCCGCGGAACTCTTGAGCGCAATGGCGACGGGCGAGAGGATCGCCGTGCTCGCGCACTTCGAGAGTGACGCGCGTTTCGAAAGCCGGTGGGTGACCACCCGTGCACGCAAAGCCGGCGAGCGCTATCGGCTCGACGGACACAAGGGCGTGGTGATGCACGCGGGAGCCGCCGACACTCTGCTCGTGTCGGCGCGCACGGCGGGCGAGGCGGGCGACTCCCAGGGCGTCTCCTTGTTCCTGGTCCCGCGCACGGCGCCAGGCGTCACGCTGGACATCTATCCCACGGTCGACGGGCAGCGGGCCGCGGATGTGTACTTGCAGGGAGTCGAAGTGCCGGTTGCGAACCGCTTGGGGCCGGAAGGCGCGGCGCTGGCGGCGGTCGAGGCGGCCCTGGACATCGGCCTTGCGGCGCTGTGCGCCGATGCCGTCGGCGTCATGCAGGCGCTGCTGGACGCGACCATCGAGTACGTACGCGTGCGCCAGCAGTTCGGCCAGCCTATCGGCCGCTTCCAGGCGTTGCAGCATCGAATCGCGGAGATGCTGATTCATCTCGAGCAGGCGCGCTCGATGAGCTATCTCGCGGCGCTGCGCTGCACCGCGGAGGATGTCGCCGAGCGCCGCCGGGCCCTGTCGGCGGCCAAGGCCGTGGTCGGCCAGGCCAGCCGATTCGTCGGGCAGCAGGCCGTGCAATTGCACGGCGGCATGGGCATGACGGACGAACTCATCGTCAGCCATTGGTTCAAGCGGCTCACCGGCGCGCAACTGATGTTCGGCGACAGCGACACGCATCTGCAGCGCTACGCGGCGCTCGCGCGCGCATGAGCCTGCGATGCAAAGCGGTGGTGGCGCGCGAAGTCGGCGCGCCGCCCGTGGTCGAGCAAATCGACGTCGAAGCCCCGCGCCACGGCGAGGTGACCATTCGCCTCGCGGCATGCGGCGTCTGTCACAGCGATCTGTCGGCCACCAACGGAACGATTGCATACCCTCTGCCGTTGGTGCTCGGGCACGAAGGAGCGGGCATAGTCACCGCCGTGGGCGAGGGGGCCGGCCGATTTGCGCTGGGCGACTCGGTGGTCAGTTCCTTCGTCAGCATGTGCGGCCGCTGCCACTACTGCCAGACGGGCCGGCCGCAACTCTGCGTGCAGTCTCTGCAGGCTCTGTACACCTTGCCGGACGGCAGCGTGCGCACACACGATTCCGCGGGAGCCGCTCTCAACGTCTTTTGCGGCTGCGGCGTCATGTCGGAATACGCCACCCTGCACGGCGACAACTTGGTAAAGATCGACAAACAAATGCCGCTCGATCGCGCCGCGCTCATCGGCTGCGGAGTGATGACGGGCGTGGGGGCGGCGGTGAACACCGCGCGTGTCGAGGCGGGCTCGACGGCGATGGTCTTCGGTTGCGGCGGCGTCGGACTCAACGCCATCCAGGGCTGCGCCATCGCGGGTGCCGGGATGATCGTCGCGGTCGATACCCGCGATTCCCAGCTCGAATTGGCACGTACCTTCGGCGCGACCCACACATTCAATGTCACGGGTCAGGAAAACGCCGGCAAGGCGCTGTACAAGCTCACCGGCGGCGGCGCGGACTACGCCTTCGACTGCGTGGGCTCGGGCAAGATCTCCGAACTGGCTTGGGGGGTGCTGCGGCGGGGCGGGAGGGCCGTGATCGTGGGCATCGCCGGGGCGAAGGAACAGATCACGCTGAATGCGCAGCAGGTCGCCATCAGTGAGAAGACTCTGACCGGCAGCTACTATGGCTCGGCGCGTCCGAGCCAGGACTTTCCGCGCTTGATCGGCCTTTACCGCAGCGGCCGGCTAAAGCTCGACGAGCTGATCACCCGCACCTACTCGATCGACGAGGCGCCGCAGGCCTTTGCCGATTTGGCGGAAGGGCGCGAAGGGCGGGGCGTCGTTCTATTCGCGGCGCAGTGATCTTTCGCTGCCAACCGCCGGCAGGCGCGCATGGCTGCGGAAAATACTGCTCAAGTTCCTCGAATCCCGGCCGATACCCCTGATTCCAGCGGTCGCGGTCTGGCACCTCGTCCGCGACGAGCGCCGACTCGGCTCAATCGATTATTTCATCGTTCATCGACAGCTCGATCGCGGACCTCGGCAGCGCGAACTCGGGTACCTCGAGCAGTTCGACGAGTGCGCTCGGCAGCATCATCGACACCATCGCCTGAGGGTCAGTCGCGGGCGTGGCCGCGCGCCAATTGGATGTCACACGATCTCACCGCCGATTGGTGGGGCTCGCCAAGGCTTACACCGCATTTCGGGCAGCGGTCGGGGCTAGCCCCCGCGGCGTCGACGCCCACTCCCGACCCACCGCTGCCGGCCGCGACTGGCTGTAGTTGTTTATCGTTCGACACGGGTGTGCTGTCGGTTGCAAAATGCGCCCCGTGAAGCTCAACGACGCACGCCGCATTGCGATGTCATTGCCCGAGGTGACTGAAGAGCCCCACTTCGCTTACACGTCGTTTCGCGTTAAGGGCAAGATCTTTGCTACAGCTCCGCCGAATGGCGAACACCTGCACATTTTCGTCGCGGACGAAGACCGTGAGACGGCCCTCGTTTTGGCACCTGGCGTCGTTGAGAAGTTATGGTGGGGCGGCAAAGTGCGCGGGCTGCGCGTCGCGCTGGCTAGAGCCAGTAGGCCGCTGGTGGCGGAGCTGCTGAACAAAGCATGGTCGCGCAGGGCACCCAAGGCCCTGGTAGAGCCGATTCAAGCTAAAATGTCACTCAGAATGCGCTGAGCGCCGAGCTCAGCTCAGAGCGGTGCTGCCATTCCTTGGGGGTATTCCGTGCGCTTGATGCTGCCTTTCGCGTTGGCCGCGATATTCATCCTCGCCGGAGTGATGCTTGACAGCAACTACCAGCGCTCGACACCCGAGCCCACCTACACAGAGGGTACAATTGTGGGCTTCGAGCGCCCCCATGCGAAGCAGGTCTATCCGATATTTCAATTCACGGATGACACTGGCGGCGTACACCGCGTCATCAATTCGTCCCAGCAGGCGATCGTCCGATTAGCGACCGGCGACTCCGTTCCGATTGTCTACTCGAAATCCAACCCGCAACTGGCCCGGGTCGACACGCTCTGGTTCAATCACCGGTGGGCAATGGGTGGATTCATCGTCGCACTCACACTTGTGCTGAGCGCGCTGCTACGACGGAAGTCCGGGTCAGGCTGATGGCGACACAAGCCGAGAACGCCAGTGCCCGCTCTCGGTCTTCGATCTCGGCAGACGTGCCTTCACTTCTGGGTCGGGGAACTGCCCAATTGCGCCGGGCGCCAATGCGAACGGGCAAGCCGAATCGAAATGCCACCCCTGGCGCGTCTTAAGATCAGGTTTCCACACTTTTCGATGTGTATTTCTGTTCGCTCCGAGCGCTCCAGCGGTACAGGTTTTCATCCTTACAATGAGGGCATTTGATCGCGGTCAATTGATCATTGAAATCCGTCAACGCTTTGCCGCCCGGTGCTGTAGCCGCAATCGCGATGACTCGCTCGCACGATCGGTTCTTACACAGCCATCCTGCGTAGACCTCGCCCGGCACCATCTGCTGTGGCGCCCTGACATCGACGTGGCGCAACGGCGCTGACGCGAGTGGTTTGTGTGATGGCGTACCCCGGCTTTTTGTTGGACGTTTGATCGCCATTGGCGCCTCTCCGCAGATGACCATGGGAGAGCCTACCGCGGCCGCGATGCCTCTGCCAGTCCCGACTCAACAGACGAGATCAGAACATCATTTCCCGGCATTACCGATCGCACTCCTCTGCGTACGAACCAGCATCCAAAGCAACTCGAGCAGCAGGGCCGCGTAGCTGCTCGTCTATATGCTAATGACCTTGAGGATGCGTTTCAGCGCGTCAAAATCGGAAGGATTGCGCGTATAGAGCGGCAACCCGTTAGCCGCAGCGGTTGAGGCAATGAGTAAGTCTGCCAGGCGTGCCCGGCTCGACTGCCCGGCCGCTCGTGCGGCAGCGAACATCCTGCCGTACATGCGTGCCGATTCCGCGTCAAATGACAAGGGCTCCCACGTTGCGGTCGCCCACTGTAATCGGTCCTGGCGCCGGGCGCGCTCATCTTTATTTTCCGTAGCGTGAGGACCGGCGGCGAGTTCGGCGAGTGTAACAGCCGAAATCGCCGACTCGTCCGGAAGTAGCGCGGGGTCGATCACGTCGTGATCGATCACCACGGACGTGTCCAACACGCCGCGGGTCGGTTCAGTCATTGATGTGCGGGTTGATCACGGCATCCAGGTCCGAACGAAAACGGTCGCGATCGATCCGGGGTGCGCGAGCAGCCGCGTCGGCGATAGTGGCGCGAGGTACAAAGCGGCGCCGCCCAATCGGCCGCAGTTCCCCGACCGGTGTGCCGTTGCGGGTCACAACAATTGTTCGCCCCGCTTCCACCTCTCGAAGTATGGCGCCCGATTGATTGCGAAGCTCCCGCTGGGTGATTATTCGGCTCTTCATGAACCTATCGTAGCATCTGTAGCACTTCGTAGCAACCTACACACACCGATGCCGCGCTCGCCAACTCAGTTCACGACGGGGTTTTTCGACTCCGTCGAAGCCTGATCTCCCAATAGGTAGGCGTCGAGCACTTTACGCGCGATAGGAGCCGCCGCCGATGCCCCAAAGCCGCCGTTTTCCACCAGGACCGAAACCGCAATTTTGGGGTCATCGGCCGGCGCAAACGCGATGAACCAGGCGTGATCGCGCTTTCTTTCGTCCGTGATTTTGGCGCGCGTACTCTCGGTCTGTTTGATCGTGAAGACCTGTGCGGTTCCCGTCTTGCCCGCAATCTTGTACTTGGCGCCGAGGCCGGCAACATAGGCGGTACCACCGGCGGAGGTGGCTCCCAGCATCCCATCGTAGACCACCGACCATTGATCGGCATTCGCGATATTGATCGGATTCATCAGCGTGGGTTTTCGGGGAATGACTACGTTGGAGCCCGCGGCACGGGTCGCCGTCACCAGACGCGGCGTAGCGATCAATTGTCCTCTCTCGGCAATTTCCGCGGCAAAGTGCGCCTGTTGCAAAGGGGTGACCGTGATCGGCCCCTGGCCGATTCCCATGCTGATGGTCTCGCCCGGAAACCACACCTGATCGGCAGGCCGCTTGAAGTTGTGGCGTTTCCACTCCGGAGATGCGTACAGCCCGGGCTTTTCACCGGGAATGTCGATGCCGGTCAAAGATCCGTAGCCGAAGGTCTTCATGAATTCGTCCATGCGGCCTATGCCCATCCGCTCGGCGACCTTGTAGAAATAAACGTCGCAAGACTCGGCGATTGCCTGGCGCATGTTCAATGAACCGTGCTTTTTATCGTCGCGGTACTTGTTGCTGCTGCCTCGCAGCTGGAAAAATCCCGGGCAATACTCGGTTTGGAGCGGCGAGATGATCCCATACACCTGCGCGGCCAGCGCATACAGCGGCTTGACCGTGGACCCGGGCGGATACGCGCCGCGCAGGGCGCGATTCAGAAGGGGCTTGTCGATGTTGTTTTGCAGGGCGGCGTACTCGGCGACCGAAAGTCCTCGAACAAAATTATTGGGGTCGAAACCCGGCGTGCTGGCGAGCACGATGACATCGCCGGTCCGCGGATCAAGTGCGACGATCGATCCGCGTTTACCGGACAACGCCTCCTCGGCGACCTTTTGCACGCGTATGTCC